>CAYFXH010000079.1:20797-21965 GCA_964346905.1 uncultured Desulfobacteraceae bacterium
ACCAAAATTATCACGAAATCGCCCGCCATTCGGCTAAGGATGCCGAAGCTTACATCAACGAAAATGGCGGGGTTAACGGCCGCAAGATTCAGCTCATCGCCAATGACTATGCCTACAAGATTCCCGAGGCCGTCAGCCTCTACAAGCAGTACAAGGACGTGGACAAGGTTTTTGTGGTCCAGGGCTGGGGGACCGGGGATACCAATGCGCTCAAGCAACAAGTCACCAATGATCAGATCGTATACATTTCAGCCTCCTACGATTCCAAACTCAATGATCCAGCCAAGACGCCCTACAACTTCTACGTGGGGACTAGCTACTCTGACGCCATCAGGCTGGCTATGAGATTCATCAAAGACAGCTTTGCCGAGATATTTCCTGATGCAGGGAACCGGGCCCCCAGAGTAGTCTTCATCTACCCCGACCACCCTTATGGCAAGGCTCCTATACCCGCCGGCAAGGCAATGGCCGGCGAATTGGGCATGGATGTTGGCCCGGATGAAATTGTGGGCCTCAGGGCCATTGACGCCACCAGTCAGTTGCTGCACACGAAGGAATTTGACCCGGACTGGGCCTGGGTCGGTGGAACCACCCCTTCTGTTTCGGTGATTGTCAAGGATGCGGCCAAGTTGGGGCTCCGGACTAAATTCATCTCCAACAACTGGGGATTTGATGAGAACCTTCTGAAGCTTGCGGGGGACGCCGGTAACGACCGCATCTACGGCATGGCACCGTTCGCTTTTTGGCAAGAGGATGTTCCAGGGATGAAGGCTGCTATTGCGGCAGCTAAAAAGGCTGATCCCGAGGGTGTTCACACCGTCCGGTACGTCCAGGCATGGACGGCGATGATGGTCATGTGGGAGGGCCTCAAGCGGGCCGATAAAGCGGGCCAGCTTAATGGCCCAGGACTCAAGAACGCACTGGAGACACTGAAGGATTTTGATACGGGTGGACTGACCGCTCCAGTAAGCTTTACGCCCACCGATCATCGTCCCAATACCGCCTTGCGGATCTTTAAAATGAGTAACAACGCATTGGTCCCGGTGATGGGTGTCTCCATAGAAAGGGAGGACCGCTTCCTGGGCTGGTAATGCAAAAGAACAAGCGCATAGCGCAGAGCGCCAAGCGCATGGCGTGTTTAATCTGCACGCCGGGTGTGGCGCGCTCT
>CAYFXH010000080.1:0-206 GCA_964346905.1 uncultured Desulfobacteraceae bacterium
CAGGGGGCAAGGACTGAAGTTCGCAGGGACAATCCTATACGCCCGCCAGCGATCCGCCAGGCAAGCGCGAATGTTGCTTAAACAGGTGGAACAGGCTATGGCGGAAAACCTCGGCTCCAAAGCTTTATAAGTGAATGATGGGGATCAAACCTGAAGCCCAGAAAGGATTCCATAATTTATTTAATTAAGTGAAAATAAATTGCAAT
>CAYFXH010000080.1:273-13909 GCA_964346905.1 uncultured Desulfobacteraceae bacterium
ACTTTAATACACACTTTGCCTTTTGAGGCCAAGCTACCGCATATCGTAGTTATCCCGCCATAGTTTGAAATAAAGATCTCTGCTATTTATCCTGAGTCTAAAGCATCGCCGAATAGTCAAGATCTTTTTATCATACTGCAACTATTGCCAAATTTTCTATAACGGCAAGAGATGTAACTCCACCCTCCGAGGTATTACCTTCACCATGTTGAGAGCATGTATCCCATCTGAATTAACAGATCATGTTATTATGATTTCCATCCCTCAGCTGAGTTCACCACATTCTTAGCCAAACCACCACTGCCTTCGATAAGTGGGGTGTGTCCGCAAAAAGCTGCCACACCGGCAGATCTTGTCATTGACAGGGAGTCCTTCAGACTTATCTTCTAAGCAATATTGCCAATTTAAACCCTTTGCCCGGAGGGTCGCAGCATGAGCACATCTAATCAGCCTTCGAACGACAAGTTGTTTGTGGCGAGAGCGCTTGAGGCAAGCATCCATATAGGCCTCGTTGCTCTCCTCATATTTTGGTGTTTCAAGATCGGTCGGCCGTTCATAGAAATTATCGTCTGGGGCATCATCATTGCCGTTGCAATCCATCCCATCTACTCCCGGCTGAAGTCCGCCCTGGGTGGACGGGATCGCCTAACGGCAACCCTAATAACACTTCTTGCCCTGATCTTCCTGCTCGTTCCTACCATTATGCTTTCCGACTCCCTCATCGGCACTGCACGGGAGGTTGCGGCACAGCTCGAAGACGGGACCCTGAGGGTGCCTCCCCCATCGGAGAGCGTCAGATCATGGCCGATCATCGGCGAACCTGTATACAAGTTCTGGAGCCTTAGCTCAGACAATCTCGAAGCTGCGGTGAGCAAGATGGCGCCGCGACTTAAGAATTATGGTATCTCGCTGTTGTCCGCCGCTGGTAATGCCGGGGTCGGAATTCTGAAGTTCGTGGTTTCCATCATTATCGCCGGTGTTCTCCTTGCACATGCCGAGGGTGCGCAGCAGGCTGCGCTGACATTTTTTGCCCGGCTTGCAGGTGAAAGGGGGGCGAACTTCGTCGAACTCGCGGCGGCAACGGTGCGAAGTGTTGCCCAGGGCATTCTGGGCGTCGCAATAATCCAGGCAGTCCTGGGTGGGCTTGGTTGTCTCGTTGTCGGCGTGCCTGGGGCGGGGCTTTGGGCCCTCCTGGTGCTGCTTATTGCTGTGGTTCAGCTTCCCCCTCTCTTGGTCTTGGGCCCGATTATTGTCTACGTGTTTTCCAGCAGCAGTACGATTACCGCAGTTTTGTTTGCGATCTGGAGTATCCTCGTGGGTATAAGTGACCCCTTTCTGAAATCCCTCTTGCTGGGTCGTGGAGTCGACGTTCCCATGCTTATCATCTTCATTGGAGCAATAGGGGGCTTCATCGCATCGGGGATCATCGGCCTCTTCGTTGGCGCCATCGTTTTCACGGCCGGCTACAAGCTTTTCTTAGCATGGCTCAACCAAGATACACAGCCGGAACCAGAGCCAAGCAAATCTGAGTAGCGACCAGCCGACGAGGTCGCTTTCGATAATATCGCGTGGTCCGACCTCGGCCTCGCGGCCTCGGGCTCAAGAGAGGAACGACCAGTATCTTGCGGAGAAAACACTAAGTATAATTTCTAAACAACGTGCCTCTTTTCCTCTTTTTCATTCCAGCACTCCATGCTTCCCATCCAAGCGGTCTCCCTTTCGGCACACTCATTGCATATTTACGAAGCAGAAGCCTTGAGCTTCAGTTTGTTGCCTTGCCTCAAAGGGGGAGGAAAGTAACGATGAAGCTCCTACTCATTCTGACTACTTGGTTCATCATCTCAATTCCTGCTGGTATTCTGTTGGGTAGATTCTGTGCCGCCGGCAAAGGCTTTTCGGCAGACTCCGCACCAGGCCCAGAAAAAGAGTCCGATACTCTGGCAGACTTCCAGACATTGGAAGAGCGTCCAGCAAAAACGGCTGCGTAGCCTTCTTCCTGGATGCCCACTGCTATGGGCAGGGTTGCCCACTGGTGTGTACAACTTTGCCAATCAGATCACTCCCCTGTAACACGTCCTACATCTTATGCGCATTCGATGGGGGTTTACCTCTATGGGACTCATGTTCTTACTCTTCTCCATTTTGCTTGAGCCAAGGGTTTGGTCATGAAATCAAGGGTAAAGAATGTTCTGATAGAGATACTCGTCATCCTGGGTCTCGTTTTAGCGGCAATAGCGATTGCCACTCAACATTTAGACGTTGGAATCCCATCCATATTTTAGCTGCGGATTGTAAGCAACGTCCCCTATTTTCCTCTGGGCCAGGAGCGGACAAATTCAGCCTGTATCTCGGTTTCCGGCGATGGAAGATGCGCGATCGGGTCATCCTTCCGAAGTTCACTGAGAAGATCTAGCGCTGCCTCTCTCACCGCGATACCATGGCGGGCCAGGTAACAGCCAACCACGGTCCCTGTGCGCCCCCTTCCCCCCCAGCAGTGAAGGTACACAGCGGGACTGTGCTTTATCGCCAGATCGATTTCATTTAAGATGGTTACCATGTCCTCAACAGGGGGAACGTCAGTGTCCCGGATGGGCATCTGTACCATCTTTATGGGAATGTCCATTTCCTCTGTGAGGCTTTGTAGCTGAAGTTCATACGGCACGAATCGCTCCCCTTGGAAGTTGCGCTCAGTATCCTCCATGAGATTCACAATGTGGCGGACCCCATGTTCAAGGAGTTTTTTGAGTTTCTTCTGGGTGGTGGCAGAATCTCTGCTACCGGGGTAGTAGCCGGCGAGGAATTTCTCCGGCACCACCCAGTATGAACGGGGAAAGGGAAGCGACGGTTTCTTCATCTGGTGTTAGCTCGTGGATTATTCTTCTTGTCTCTCGCCCGAGCCCTTCGGCCTCTCGAGTCCTCAGAGGACTCAGAGAAAGAATCCTGAGCGAAAAAGCTTAGATCGCTTAAAAGACCCCGCAAGCGGGGGTCCCGATAGCATACTATCGGGACAAATGGGGAGCCGCTGAGGGGCAAGAATAAGGTAGCTTATTCTTGCCATCAAGCGCCTCTCCATTATTCCTTTAAGCGATCCGTCTGCTGATGTATACACTACCCCGCCACTTCTAGAAGTTGAGCTCTCAGAGGGCTCTGTGGGCTTGGTGAGAGATTAAGACCCTTCTGCCAATTGTTTGAACAGATGAGACTTACGGTCACTGAGGAACGGCATGGTGGAGCGGACCTCCGCAACCATAGCTGGGTCAATCTCGGCAAGCAACAGGGTCTCTTTGTCGCCTCCGTGGGCCAAGATTTGACCCACAGGATCAATAATGGCCGAACCGCCGAGAAAGGTGTGCCCGCCACCCTCACCAACGCGATTTACCCCTATCACAAAGCATTGACTCTCTACAGCTCGAGCCGGTAACAGCACGTCCCAGTGGGGTTGGCGAACAGCTGGCCAGCAAGCAATGACCAGGATGAGCCCGCAGTGGTCAACCACAGCGCGGAAAAGTTCCGGAAAGCGCAGGTCATAGCAAACGAAACAGGCGGCGCCAATCTCTCCCAGCTGAAATGGCACGGGCAAGTGGCCCGGCTCGTAGTTTACGTCTTCTCCCAGGAGAGCGATCTGGTGAATCTTGGCGTACAGCGCGAGATCGTTTCCGTGGCGGTCCACAGCGAGGGCCACGTTTTGGGGTCCGGCAGCATCTCGCTCCAGGACAAAACCGCCAACAATTGCCATGTTCAGTTCCCGGGCCAGAGTCCGCAACAGATTCGGGGTGGTCCCATCCAAGGGCTCGGGGGTAATGGAAGTGTCCATGGAAAAGCCGGTGGAAAACATCTCCGGGAGGACGAACAGGTCGGCGCCCGCCTCCTTAGCTTGAGTCGCCATACTCCGTGCCTTTTCGTGGTTGGCTGATGGGTCGTGCCAGGCTATGTCCATTTGTAACGCCGCTACTTTCATGCTAGCCACCTCCTGAGTCGCCGGATTCCCTCTGCAAGGGTCTCGTCTTTTTTGCAGAAACAAAAACGCACGAGCTCGCGGCCAAGACGCCGGTCTTTCCAGAAATAGGAACATGGGATGGCCGCTACACCCGCCCGTTCGGGGAGCATTCGACAAAAGGCCAGATCGTCAGAAAAACCTACTGAAGTGATATCAACCAAAACATAGAAAGCCCCCTCCGGGGAATAGACCTGGAAGCCCATGTCTTGGAGAGCATCGGTGAGCCAGTCACGTTTTTGGGTATAGTTGGCAAGCAGCTCGCTGTAGTAGCTCTCAGGAAAATCAATGGCAATGGCCATTGCCTCCTGCAGCGCAGGCTGCCCACAAAAGGTGATAAACTGGTGGCTCATGCGCACCGCCCGGGAGAGTTCAGGAGCGGCCACCACGTAGCCTACCTTCCAACCGGTCATGGAAAACGTTTTTGCGGTTGATGAGATCACAAAGGCCCGGTCCCTCAACTCGGGTACACTGAGAAGAGACACGTGGACGCGGCCATCGTAGACCAGGTGCTCGTAGACTTCGTCACTGATGGCATAGGCATCGTGTTCCACACACAAGGAGCCGATGAAGGCAAGTTCTTCCCGGCTGAAAACCTTGCCACACGGGTTTTGCGGGTTGTTGATCACAATAGCCCTGGTATTGGGACCGAAGGTTTCAGCCAGCTCTTGTCTGGGCAAGTTAAAGTCGGGAGGTTGCAGAGATAAGTAGCGAATCTGGGCACGAGCCATAGCGGCCACTGGGGGATAACTATCGTAACACGGCTCCAGTAATACTACCTCGTCACCTGGTTCCAGGATCCCCAACAAAGTGGCACACAATCCTTCGGTGGCACCAGAAGTGACGGTCACCTCCTCGTCTGCATCCACCTCCACTCCATAGAACCGCTTCATTTTGTTGGCCACTGCGCCCCGGAGTTCTGCGATGCCCATGGAAGGTGCGTATTGATTGGGACCTCGGACAATCGCCTCGGCCGCCTTTTTCCTCACCTTCTCAGGCCCGTCAAAGTCCGGAAACCCTTGTGCCAGATTTACCGCTCCATGGACGTTGGCGAGAGCAGTCATTTCGGTGAAAATAGTGGTGCCGAATGGGCGAAGGGCTTTGGTAACAACCTCCCTTCTCCCTGTATCCATCTTTGCCTCCACGTGAACAACCTCTTCAGTGAGAGCGAGAACTGGTCATTGGTCTTGGCCGCCTCTTCACTGGATTCTCTCCAGACAGTCCCTATATCATAACAGTAGTAAGGCAAGCTACTCAAAAAAGGAACCTTCCTGGTCTCTTATTGTATCCCAGAAGTTCCCCCCAAAATGGATAGTTGATGTTTGTGAACTGAAGTTTAGTACCGGTTTATGCTGATTTGCAATTGAGAAAGCTTTTTTGGTGTCTATTCTGAGTGACTGCGGGAGGCCTGTGCCACTTCCGCAGCTTTGGGAGGGGGAGCCCCTGGTCCCGTTCCGTAGGAGCGGGAAACAGGGAGGGGGAGCCTTCCCCCACCCAAAGCTGCGCTTGAAGTGACCAGGCCGGGAGCCTTGGAACGACAGAAGAGACACCAGAAAAGGCCAGTTCGCTTTATTGACCAGGTGAGCTTTTAGCGGGAACTCCTGTTATTGTATCCTCCTTGACACACGTGGAGGAGCTTGATATCTGTTCACTCTCCACTCCCAAAGGAAAGACCATTCCGGAATGGGGATCAGAGTCAAGGTGATGAGAGCCAGGTGGATGGATGGGAGCACCTTAGTACCACCACAAGCACATATTCATCATATGGAATAGGGGTTTTGTTGAGGATGGGTGGATCGTGAGGAAAGAGGATGTTCAGAACAGAGGATAATTACAATCTTTACTTTGATGGGACAATATCAGCAGAGAACGAATCGAATTTCAAGAAGTTACTTGCGGAATATGAACTTGCCCCAGAGTTTGCAAATTTGTTGACAAGACAACACAATTTCAGAATCTATAATTCCTACAATGAACACAAGACACTCCTTTGGGTTCTTTATGAAATTTTGGGGCAATTTGCCATCACTCTGTTTTTTGCTGAAGCCGACCATCCACACGGATGTGAGTATCAGTCGAGGGTTGATTTTTTCATCGATGCGGGCGGCAAGTTTCACTATGAACTGAAGAACAGCATATTCATGTATGAGGACTATGAGGTATCAACGGAATGTAAAGAAAGGATTGAACAAGGGTCGGTTGGCTTCGATACAGATTGTAGCATTAAAGACGCCATCCAAGGAATGGATGTGAAAACATTTGTAAAGAGGATAACAGCCCAATAATAGAAGCAAAACGAAACGCACTGAAAACCCACACCCACTGAACCCGGATCTGGGTTTTTCCATGGTATGCACTTCCAGCACCACGAGGCTCAAAGAGAGAATGGCGTGGATGGGCCAAAATGGAAGACGGAGTAACCCTTTGGATCGATAAGAGCCGGTGACACACGAGGGTGAAATGTGGGTGAGGCCATGAGAACGAGCTTCTAATGAAAATGCAGGCTGACCGCACGTTGGTGGGCGTCTGCTTGACTTGATCCTTTCAGTTATGCAAAGATACCAACAGTTTTTGTGAAGACTATTTGCCAACGTCTGGTAAATGACTTCACCACCACTGTACTAACGCAACCGCACCTCATGTTCCGTGTTGCTCTAGACCGTCTGTACCTCACCCGTTGCAGACACCCAAAAAAGGGACGAGCATCCAGAAAGTCAGGCGCCAGGGTGTTTGTCTCAAGGGGGTCTACATGGCCAGTGCTCAGCATGATCGTCGAAGTGGCAAAGAGAGACGCTCAGGTAGAGAGCGTAGAGTTACATTTGACCCCAAGTACATGTACGTCCCCGAAAGACGAAGCGGTTCAGATCGGCGGAGCGGAGGGGATCGGAGAATGAGTGAGCGCAGGAGCGGCACAGATAGACGTAAGATACAAATAGAGCGGAGACTACTTTTTGATCTTAGTCGGCTAGAGTACATCCTTGAGCAACGATGTGGCATAGATCGGAGAAGAGGGAAAGACATCAAAAAGCATATGGAGTAAGATCTGCAAGACACCCATGTGAGACCGTTGCATTCCCCGATCCGAGTCGAGGACAAGCTTCGCGGGAATGACACTAGGATTTGATCGCCCGTCATCCCCGCGGAGAGTCTGCCCATGTGAAGGCAGGGGTGAGGATCCAGATAAGATAAAGCTTTATAACATCCTAAGACTGAATTATTGAACAGTCGCTCTGTATCATTAACGAAACGTGCGGAGTCATTGACTCCGCATTTCTATTTCTTTCATTTTTTCCTGGTGCTTACCTAATTAGCGACGAGGTAGGGTCGTTACCTTCAGTGGTATTGATCATTGTCCAAGATAGTTTTTGTATCCAGCCACAATATTTACGATAACTTGCTGTATGTTTGACATTATCTTGAGATATGATACCCTCTGCACCGTTCATATTGTTGGGTCGATGCCCCTACATATTTTCAGGAGGTATCGGCATGAAGTTCGTGGCGATCATTATGTTGGCTGTTCTCTGCCTCATGAGCCTTGCTGCTTTTCCTGTGCACGTGTCTGGGGGCAGCGATGATTTTCAAAGCCTGGAATTCTTCTTGGACAAGTCACTGAAGAAAGCAAGAAGTTCAACTGAACGCAACGAAATCAGCAACCGCTACCTGATCAAAGCTCTAGGTCTTGTGTATCAGCAGAACAAAGAGCAGATACGGCTCAACCGTGAAACGCTTCAGGTGCTCAGGGAACTTAGAGAGATAGAGATCAAGGCGGCGAGAGAACTGGAGAGCCACCTGAGCAAAAGATAAACTGATTACGATCT
Source organism: uncultured Desulfobacteraceae bacterium (assembly GCA_964346905.1). GTDB lineage: Bacteria > Desulfobacterota > Syntrophobacteria > BM002 > BM002 > BM002. The sequence continues at coordinate 8,089 of CAYFXH010000080.1, forward strand.
CTCCAAGGGCCATGATGCGAACACTCTATAAGGATCCGTTTGGCGTTCCGGTGACGTCACCATCTGCCCTTTTGGTCAGTAGAAGCTCCCATTTGCACTTTCCAACAACCGTTTTCTTTGGTATGATTCACCCTAGGTTGTTTGAGACATTTGCTTCAGGCCACTTGCTCTTTCTGGACTGAGTGGAGCATGAGAGGAGAGATCCGTGTCTCGGTGACTCCGCTCCTACTTAAGCGACAAGGGGACCCCAAAACGGCAGTTTGAGAAGGATTTCCAGGTATGACTAACCCATCAGGCAGACGGCAATACTCCAGGGCGAGTGTCAAGTGGCCTGTAATTTTGCTGACTTCTCAGGACAAAAGTGAGGGGGAGGCAGAGAATGTCAGTCCAACCGGGGCGTTTATCTCCTGCAAGGGCGGGTCCCCATTTGAGGGGAGCATTCGCATGGTCATCAAAGTCCCTGGCCACCAGCCCATGAACGTTGCTGGAAAAGTGGTTTGGTCTACAGTTCTTAGTTCCAACGAGGGTCCTGCATGTTTCGGAGTAGGTGTCCAATTTACCCAAATCTCAGAAAATGACAGCCACTTCCTTCGCGACGTAATTTTAAAGCGGTACGGCAAGATGATTAACCGCGCGTTTGCAAAGAAATAGATAGTGGCACAACTCAAACTACTACCATCTTCTTGAAAGAAAAACCTCCGGTTTCCTCCCCTTCCCTCCCTCCTTGTTTCCTTGTCTGCGCTTTCGGAAAAAGAAAGTGATGTTGCCGAGAGCGTGAGCCTTGGCCTCCGGCCCGTAAGGGCCTACGCCCCGGAGGGAACCACAGAAGAGACACCAGAAAAGCATGTTCATGTGCACATCAGCATAAACCGATACAAGAGTTCAGTTCACAAACATCAACCATCCACTTTTGGGGGAACTGCTGGAGCCACATACTCTTGGCGCGGAGTTGGAGGTGTTCCAGAATGGAATGAGGGGATTTGCCTTCAGCCCTCGGCGACAGCCCGGTGCTCATCCGGACGGGCATGATCTACCGTTTCATCCGTCTGCTTCACCCAGGTCCCACTGATAAAAGCCTCGGTCATTCGATATGCTTCGCCATCAGTGTATTGTCGCGGCGGGTGTTTCATGAAGAAGGCTGATGGCCCATACAGGATGCCGCCTTCTCCCCGGTCGAGTGCCAGCTTGCAACAGCGAGTGGCGTCAATGGCTACGCCAGCGGAATTGGGGGAATCTTCCACCGAAAGACGCAATTCCACATTCATGGGCACGTCCCCAAAGAGCTTGCCTTCCATACGGATGAAGCACAGCTTGTTGTCCTTTTGCCAGGCCACGTAGTCGCTGGGACCGATATGGATGTTCTCATCGTCCAGCCGTTCGGCGGCTACCGATTGGACAGCTTCTGTTTTCGACTTTTTCTTGGAGAGGAGCCGAATACGATTGAGCATGTTAAGAAAATCGGTGTTACCACCGGTATTGAGCTGATAGGTGCGCTCCAGCTTAACTCCCCGTTTTCTAAATAAATCGGTGAGCATACGGTGAACAATGGTGGCACCGAGCTGGGACTTGATGTCATCACCTATGATGGGGAGATTTTTGTCCTCGAAACGTTTGGCCCAGGATGGATCACTGGCAATAAAGACAGGCATATTGTTCAGAAAGGCCGCGCCTGCCTCCAAAGCGCATTCCGCGTAGAAGCGGGTGGCCTCCTCCGAGCCCACCGGAAGGTAGTTCAGCAGAACTTCTACCCCTGAATCCCTCAGAATCCGGATGACCGCTTCTTGGTTGGGTTCCGGCTTATCAGACAGGACGATGGTGTACCTGTCGTCATAGTTCTCCATATGCTCGGAGAATCCGTCCAGTATCCTCCCCATCTGCACAGCAACGTTGCTCTTCTGTATGTTGTCGGAGAAAACCGTCGTGCAGTTTGGTTTCTCGAAGATCGCCTCGGCCACGTCCTTGCCAACCTTGCGACGGTCGATGTCGAAGGCGGCTACCACCTGGATGTCGTAAGGTTTGTATCCGCCAATATCCCAGTGCATCAGGCCGATGGCATCTTCGCTGGTCTTGTCCCTGTAATAATTGATGCCTTGGACCAATGAACTTGCGCAATTACCGACACCAACAATACCGATCCTAATATTGCTCATCAGTTGTTCACCCCCTGAAAATCAAGCGGATTTCACCACCACCAAAGACACACAGCTTCCGAACTGAGGTCAACAGCAACCACACCCTGTCTATCAAAATTGCCACCTGTGCCGCAAACCCCAGTCTGTGCTCATGTGATCCTTCCAGAGAGCAAAAGCACTGGCGGGATGACTAACCCCCGAATGAAAGGGTGGAATTATTACGAGCCTGAGGTTGCGATAGGTGGTGTAGCAGCAATTCAGAAACGATCGAGACCGCCAGCTGAAACGCAGTTTAGACCCTTTTTCATACAGTATATTCTCATTTTGTCTCTTTCACGCATACCTGTCAAGTTCTTAGCCAGCGAGCGGCAACCGGCCGGCAGCAAGCAGCTTGCAGTAAGCAGGAGGTACAGCCCATCTGGCGCAGACCACGCCGAGTAACAGTGAACAGGAGATCGGTCCGCGCCCTCAATCGCATGGTTGCGCTCGCTGAGGCTAACGCATGCACATGGAGGAGGCGTGGCAAAATCGTTTGGAGTAAAGTTGGAAAAATAAAAATTCCAAGGACTTGCATCTTGCTTTATAGTATAGTGGATGCTGATTTTCTCTCTCCAATCTCGAGCTTTCCGGGTGGCTGCATAACCGTTCCGGCCTCGGGGTGGATCCTTATGCAACCTGAGACCGGTTTTCGTTATGGAACTGCAGCTGCAAGCGAGGGGTAGAAGCATGGGAACTGCGGATGAACTCGTGACAATCGTGGATGAGCAAAACAACGAGATCGGAGTTGTACACCGTCGGGAGATGCGGGCTGGCCGGCTTCCGCACCGGGCTACCTACATCCTGGTTTTCAACTCCCAGGGTGAGCTTTATGTGCAGAAGCGAACCCAAACCAAAGACGTTTTCCCAGGCTACTACGACGTGGCCGCAGGGGGGGTTGTGGTGGCAGGCGAGAGCTATGAAGAGGGGGCGGTGCGGGAGCTCGCAGAGGAACTGGGAATCCGCGGGGCACCACTCACGCCGCTTTTCGATTTTTACTACGAAGATGAGTACATTCGGTTATGGGGCAGGGCTTTTTCCTGCATGTATGATGGAGAGCTGGAGTTGCAAGAAGAAGAGGTTGAGAGGGGAGAGTTCATGAAGGTGGAGGAGGTGTTCCGGTTGGCGGAATCAGAGCCGTTCACACCGGACTGCCTCTACGTGTTACAGCGCTATCTCGGCCAATGAGAGAGGCAAAGACGGCTTGAGATTCGCCACAAAGACACAAAGAGACCGCAGAGAAGACAATAGGCAGCAGGGTAAGGCTAGAGGAATTCTATCCGCTCAGATCGAGAAGCTACGCTGAGACATTGAGCAGCCGGCGATCAGAGGATCCTTTAAGAGATCCGCACACCGGTGGTTCCGATGCAACAGCAATCAAGACGCAAAGGTAATGCTCTAACCGATCCTCGAGTGAAGCAACTATCAGTACAATTTGGCGACTGTTCGCGTTCAGAGTGGATATGGGATAAGAAGGGGGAAGAGGCGGGATGCCCAAATTGTAATATTGATTATCCTGGGTTACATTTGCTCTGCGTTCTCTGCGGTGAGGGATTACCGCCATGAGCTTTGGGCTCGCCAGCAAAACTATCCGGCGCCAAGTAAAGAGTTGTTTCGACAGTATCATGCGTGCATCTGTGAAAAATCTGTTTCCTCATTCTACAAGGTATCAGAGATCTTTGCTGGAGGTGGTTTTAGCATGACTGAGAAGATACGCATTGAAGAGCTACCTGTCACAGAGAAATTCATGCGACAAAAGAGACTCATTCAAGAGAGGGGTGAACTTGCCCTCATCGAAGACGGCAAATCATTTCAACACCTTGCTTACTTCAGCTTGAAAAAGGGAGCGGGATACTACCGGGGAGGTCACTATCACCGAAACAAGGTGGAACATTTCTATATGGTAAGTGGGATCATTCGGGTTCGACTGGTAGATCTCGACACCGGAAAAAGATCTGAAGTCACCCTCAAGGAGGGTCAACGCGTTACCATCTATCCTCATTCTGCGCATCGTTTTGAAGCCGAGGAAGAGGCTCAGGTTATAGAATACTATGACCTCGTGTACGACCCCGAGGACGACATCCCCTATGGGGATTTCACCTAGGGCAGCTCCCAAAACACTGCACTCACGAACCACCACACAGTAGGCACTAGGCATGTGCAGCGCGCAGTTGTCAGCAGGCAGCACAGGCAGCAAATGTAGGGTGTCTACTGTCCACCGACCATAGGGGAAGCAGAATGACACATGACGGATGCCTGATGTTCAATGACCCAGCGACGCTAGGCCCAGATTTATTATGGGTTCTGCCAATGGGGAGGTGAAGTCTTGTCAGAAGCGCGCATTCGCTCTCGATGGTGAAAGAATAGGGGACATGAGGATGCTTTTTTGGTAATCTCGGGGAGTCTGCGTAACATATCATCGCCATGACCATGTCTGATCTCTCAAAATCTCAGTCCTTGCTCTTGATGGTAGCCGGGGTCAAAGGGGCTGTAGGGTCCACCCTCACGGTTGCTGCTGCTGCCATGCGGGAGAATCCAGAGTCGGTTTTACCGAGTCTGATGACGGCTGATATGTTTCCTTATCTGGGCCCTGCCCACGCAGTCCATGTCGTGGGGTGGGATTCCACTGAAAGGACACTTGTTGAGGCCATCGAGGCTCATGGGGTACTTTCAAAAAATCTTTGGAAGGGCCACCTGGACGAACTCGAGCAGGTTCAGGTGAAGCTGGCGCCGTCGGCCGACCTGAACCTTCGGGATCAGGTAGGGCGGTTGAAGCGGGACATCCAGGAGTTTAGAGATCATTATCCTCATGGCCGAGCTGTGTTGATCAACCTATTGCCCGCCGGTGTCCAAGGTGACCTGAGCCATTATCAAAGTCTTTCCCAACTCTATGCTGAGGTGGATCCTGCGGGTTTCCCGGATCTTTCCTATTCCATAGCGGCCATCCTTGCCGGTCTGCCGGTGGTGAACTTTACCCCAAACGAGGTGGAGATACCAGTCATTGTCCACGAGACAGTTAAACGAGGTGTTCCCATATCAGGGCGTGATGGCAAGACCGGCCAGACCTATCTAAAAGTTGTATTGGCATCGGCCTTGAAGGCCAGAAATCTCTTTGTTGACGGTTGGTACAGTTTGAATATTCTTGGCAACGCAGATGGTGAAAACCTGATGAATCCTGACAGGGCCGCGGGGAAGTTGACAAATAAGACCGAAATTCTAGATGAAATCTTGGGCTATGAGGTAGGTGAGAGATACGGCGTTTCCTCCCATAAGGTCCAAATCGATTACTACCCTCCCCGCGGTGACGCCAAGGAAGCATGGGACGTTATCGACCTCCTCGGCCTCTTTGGACTACCCATGAGCATCCGCGTGAATCTCCAGGGCCGGGATTCGGTGCTTGCAGTTCCCCTGGTCTTGGATCTTGCCCGATGGATGGTCGTCCTTCAGATGGCGGGGCGTTCCGGCCTGATTCCCGAGCTGGGATTCTATTTCAAGCAACCAATGGGTGACGATCCTCCCTTGACCTTTCAAGACCAGTTGGCCAAGCTTGGTGAGTTGCAGCGCGCTTGCGACCAGAAGATCTCAGCAGGCAGCGGGCAGCGGGCAGCGGGCAGCTAAAACTGGGTACAATGCACATTGCTCATCTCACATTT
>CAYFXH010000080.1:13919-21301 GCA_964346905.1 uncultured Desulfobacteraceae bacterium
GGGCAGCGGGCAGCAGGCAGCGGGCAGCGGGCAGCAGGCAGCAGGCAGCTAAAACTAGGCAAGTACGCAGCGGGCAGCAGGCAGCCCCTCGACAAGCTCGGGACAAGCGGGCAGCAGGCAGCTAACACTGGGCACAATGCACATTGCTCATCTCACATTTCGCATTCTGATGAAGTATCGTTATGATTGTCGCCATTCAATGTGCAGTGATAGATGTGAAATGAGAGATGACAGGTCACGGCGTACGCTTAGCGCTAGAGGAAATGATAATGATCTTGGGTTACAGCACAAACGCCTTCGTAAAGTTCTCCATTTTCGAGGCCGCTGAGAGGATCGCGCGTTTGGGCTTTGGCGGAATAGAGATCATGTGCGACAGGCCCCACCTCTACCCTCCTGACTTCGGGGAGAAAGACCTGGCCCTCCTCAAAGATATTATCGATAAACACGGCCTGAAAGTTACCAATCTGAACAGCTTTACCTTATTTGCGGTGGGGGACACCTATCTGCCCTCGTGGATTGAACCTGAGGAAGAAAGACGCGAAATCAGGATCCAGCACACCTTGCAATGCTTGAAACTTGCCGATCTTTTCGGTTGTAAGAATATATCCGTGCCACCAGGGGGCCCGGTGGGTGACATCTCGCGGCAAGAGGCCATGTCCTTGTTTCATCGGGGGCTGGAGCGGGTCGGCCCCCTTGCACAAGAGCTGGGCATAAAAATCCTCGTGGAGCCGGAGCCGGATCTCTTAATGGAAAACACCCGGGAGTTCAAAACGTTCATTCGAGACGTCAAGTCATCCACCGTTGGGCTTAATTTTGATATTGGCCACTTTTATTGCGCGGGGGAGGACCCGAGTGCGGCTTTTGAAGAGCTCTTCGAGTGGATTGGGCACGTTCATCTCGAGGATATTGCCTCGAGCCGATTCCACAATCATCTCATTCTCGGTCATGGGGCCATCAAATTTCCGGAAATCTTTGGGACCATGATCAGGCTCGGGTATTCGGGCGATGTCAGCCTTGAGCTCTACCCATACGTGGATACGCCCGAAGAGGCAGGGCGGGAAAGTCTGGCTTATCTCCGGACCATATTGCAAGAGGCCGGGTTGGAGCTGGACATCTAAAAGCCTTCTGGCAGAAAGGAACGATCCAATGGAGACGATGGTATCCATTTCTCGCCCGCCCGCCTCGCCTGAGCGAGCTATTGAACCAATTGAATGAAGGAGTTTTACTAACCAGGGCTCGCGATGGCGGGCAGGCCCGCCCGCTCCGCCTCCTATTTCATTGTAGGAGCAACGTCCTCGTTGCGATATGAGTTTTTTGGCGAAGGTAGACGCCATCCTATTGGATCGCGACCTGGAGGTCGCTCCTACAGTAATATGAATCCATTGTGGTCTGATCTTAGGATCAGAATCTCTTTTTTTGGTGAGTAAGAAAGCGGATTGTTGCACTGGTATTAAACGATACGCTATGCTCTTTGCGTCGTGCGCAATTTGTGAGCTCTGCGAGAGTATAAGACTGTTTTGGCATCCCTATCCAGAAAGTCATTTTAGCGTTTGCCGTTCCTTGAAGTGGGAAAGGAGGGAGAGATTGTGAAACCTGATCTGGCAAAATTTTCTGATGCACTTGCTCAACATGTGCGACCCGGCAGTTTTCCGGTGGCGGTACGGATGGTGAAGTCGGGGGAACCGCTACCAGAAAGGGTAAAGCATCCTTTTAAAGACCTGAAAATCAAGATGGCTACCTGCCAGGCCATCGCCATGGCAAGACGTTATGGCTGGGCCGTGGCTATAGGCGAGGAAGATATATCTTGTCCTTTAACTGCTGTGGTTTTTGGTTTTCGCCGGGCAACTGAATTCTATTTGAAAGGCCAGGCCTGTGCGGGGATGTACACTGAGACGGAAGAGGCAGGAATGCGCTCAGAAGAGCAGGTGGAGAAATTCTCATTCGGCGAATACCAGTATATCCTGGTGGCGCCGCTTCATCGGACTGCCTTTGAGCCGGAAGTAATCGTCATTTATGCAAACCCGGCACAAGTCGTGAGACTGCTAACGGCAGCGCTGTGGAAGTCCGGAGGGCGGTTGACCTCTGGCTTCGGTGGCCGGATTGACTGTGCGGAAGAGATTATCGTCCCACTACGTTCGGGCAAATGTGAGGTCATTCTTCCATGCTTTGGGGACCGGATTTTTGCCCAGACTCAAGATCACGAGATGGCTTTTTCGATACCGGTAAATCGGGTGGAGGAAATCATCGAGGGTCTGGCCGGGACGCACAAGGGTGGGGTGCGTTACCCTATCCCCGCTTTCTTGCGATATACCGGTGAGTTCCCAGCCCAATATGCGAAGGTGTCAGAGTAAGCCACGCATAGCGCCAAGCGCAGAGCGATCCACGCAGCAGGCAGCAGAGATTATTGCTTAGTTCAAACAACGGCTCACGGTTCGAGGAAGTCCAGAATAGTTTGGGCACAGATTTCTGCCCCGTTGCATGGGAGAGATGGAGCCACTCGGGCTTGCCCTTGAAGTTGGCCAATGGCTGATTTCCAGCGACCTGCGTAAAGATCTGGTGAGGATAGGTAAACCGTGGTGAGCTGCTTCGCCATCTCCCGGACAAGAATGTCGTACTCGGCGAAAAAGCCTCTATCCGTATAAATGACCGGCGTTCCATGTGCCAGGCAGTCAGCGACGATACCGTATCCCGGCTTGGTGATGACACCGTCCACCGCACCAACCACGTCCTCATATGAAAGAGGGAACTTGTCAAGGCAGATGCCGTTGCGAAAATGAAAGCTCAGAGGGTGTTTGTAGAGAAAGACCACATCGACAATATCCTGCACCCGATTTTGCGCGGTCTCTTCCAGCTCAAGCTGAGCGAACGATATAAGATAGACTTTCTGATCTAACCGTAGGTTCAGAATCTTCCGGGTTTCCTCGCGTTTCCTTTTGGCCCGGCGCGCCACCAGCGGAACGTCCCGAATGTTCGGGCAGGCCGAGCAATCCCCGTGCATTGGCAGTTGGAGAAAGAGATCGCATTTCTGGTAAGATTCGCGAATCCAGTTTACCAAGGGAGCCCAGCGAGGATCTGAGACCACATACGGTTGATAAATCCAGTCCCAGGTGAAGTTCCCGATACCAATACCCGGAATGCCTACCTGGGCCGAAGCGACAAAAGGCAGAAAGGGAATATCACAGACCACGGCACGGATCTCGTGGCTTTTCAGAAAATCGATCTCTCCGGCCAGCAGAACATCGCGGTCATGATAGAGGGATTCCACGGCTTGGCGAGAACCATCCAGATCAAACTGGAGGCTGTCTCGTTGAACTAAACCGATATCCAGCCGCTTTCGCCTAATGGATAAAGACTTCCCCACATTCTGGTCCACCAGGAACTCAGGCAAGGCAGATACGAGGACGATCTTTAAATCCGGAGCTTGCCCCAGTAAATGGCGAATCACCTCAAGGGACCGGACCCCGTGCCCAAGGCCATGAGGTGTGACATAATAAGCCAGTTTTTTTTGCTTTGTTCCCATGGGTGTCTTACTGTATGTAAAAATGATTTGTGGAAAAGATAATGTTTGACCGGGATACCCTCAATATAGAAAATTTTGAGTTTCGCGGCCTCCACCCCGAAGTGTTCATCGGAACCGCCAGTGATCGGTATGCGGGTTGGCTGGGGCAAATCTATTCAGAGAAAGGTTACGGTGGTCGAATAACCCGCCGAAAAAAAACCGTTGGCGGAAAACCTTTTGTGGAGGAAGTTCTCCCAGTGGAGAGCGTTGCGGAGTACTTCCGACACTTTCGAGTACTTGAACTGGATTTTACCTTTTATCGCCTCCTGTTGGAAGAGGATGGAGGGCCGACACCAAACTATCACGTACTCAAAAAATACCGCCAGTATCTGAAAGAAGGGGATAGTCTCATCCTCAAAGTGCCACAAGCAGTTTGTGCGCAAAAGTTGTACCGCAGGGGACACTTTATTGAGAATGACAACTATCTGAATCCGGAAATCTTCCACCGTCAGTTCTACGAGCCAGCAGTGGACATTCTGGATGATGCGCTTACTGGGCTCGTTTTCGAGCAGGAGTACCAACGCAAAAAAGACCGCGTTTCGGCAGAAGAGATGGCAACGGCCTTAAATCAGTTTTTCGAGAAGATCCCAGAGGATAATCGTTATCATTTAGAATTGCGAACGGAGGCTTACCTCACCAAGCCGGTTTTCAAGGTGATGGAAAAGCATGGAGTTGGCCAGGTGCTTTCACACTGGACCTGGCTCCCCTCGCTCGCGCAGCAGTTTGCCAAATCCGATGGCAGCTTCTTCAACTCAGGGAACCAGTGCATCATCCGGTTGATGACCCCGCGCGGTGCTCGCTACGAAGATGCCTATGGTCAGGCACATCCCTTCAATGCACTGGTGGAGGAGATGTTGCACCCGGGAATGGTCCGCGAGACCGCGGAGTTGATGTGGACCGCCATTGATGAGGGGATTCGCATCAATATTATTGTCAACAATCGTGCGGGAGGTAACGCGCCGCTCGTGGGCCAGCGAATTGCGCGACACTTTCTGGACATTCAAGAAAACCGCTAAGTTGTATTCAATGTTTGGAGGTAACAATAGTAGTGTGGATAGCCTCTGCAGTCCATAACGGAGGCAGGCAGTACGGTTCGCTACCGGCATGAGGTAAGCCTGCCGCCCAAAAAGCAGATAAAGAACAAGAGCCACCCTCGGGGTTGTTGGGGGTGGCTCTTACTGTTCAACCCGTCTGAAAACCTACCCCTCGTCCTCTTCCTCAGCCCAGTCAATTCCCAGAGCCTTGAGTTGCTCGTCCAAGAGCTGAAGGACCAGACTGTTCAAAGAGCGAAATTGACGTGTGGCAATCCTGTCCAGGGCCCTTTTCATCCCTTCCGGCATCCTGATGTTCACGGGGACCTTCATACCAACAGAAAGTATCATCTTTAGTATTATTTTGCAATCTTTTTATTTTATTTAAAACATTTTAGCTTTTTATAGTTGCATAATATTTAATAAAAGAATATATATAATTATAATGATACTATTATGATATACAGCCACATTCGGTTGGGCGTAGCAGGTAACCTGATTGAGCTCTCTCGCCTGCACAGGATTGCACTAAGAACAGGAAAGAGAAGGAGTAGTTGTGAGGGTCATTCAGAGAAGATATGTTGGGCTACTGGTTGTTGCCTGGACAGCATTCGGGGTAGTTCTTCTGGCAGGGGAAAACCCAGGCTGGGTTCGCTATATCTCCAGCAGTATCCAGGCCTGGGCAAGCGACGGAGAACGTTTGCCTGGAAATCGTACATGGCACCCAAACCAACGCTTGCTGGCGGCCCAAGTGCTCATCTTCCAGTGCCGGAGCTATCAAGAGGTCGAAGAGTCAATAATTGAACTCAAGTCCACCGGCATCAACACCCTGATTGTGCGCGCCTTTCAAAACCAGGGCGACAGGGTGTATGGTTTTGCCCGGCCCCAATCCCAGGTTGGGGTGTACTTTGAGAGCGCACATGCGAAGGTGGTGGATCCACTGTTGGCCCGTATCGTCTCCATTGGGCAACGGCACGGCCTGAAGGTATTTGCCTGGATGGAGACGCGGAAGATGCCGCTCATCCTGACCCAACCGTCCCGCGCCCAGGCTCGGCGCTATGATTTTGACAAACGGGGTTTTATTTCTATGCCCATGTGGAGCATTTTTGCTAAAGAGGTGGAGGAGAGGCTCGTGGCCCTCTATCGGGATGTGGTGAGAACAGGCATTGACGGGATTCTTTTTCAGGACGATTTGATTATGTATCAGTACGAGGACTTCAGTGCAGAGGCAGCAGCCTTGTTCGAAAGCGAAACTGGCAAGAGGCTTAGCCCCAAGACGCTCTATCTTTCCTCCTTTAAGAGCGCTGAAGGGCGCTGGTATGTCCGCGAGTACTCTGATACTTTCTGGACATGGTCGCGCTGGAAGAATCAAAAGCTTCTTGCATTCGCGAACAAGCTTATTCAGGCCGCCAGGTCGCTGAATCCCAGGATCAAATTCGCCTTAAATTTCATGTATGAATCGGTGACTGATCCAGATAACGCCCTGGCGTGGCTGTCCCAGGATCTAGAAGAATCCACAAAGCTTCCCCTCGACTTCTACGCCATTATGGCCTACCACCGGCAGATGAAAAAGGAACTCAATCTGAGCGATGAGGCAACCTATGAGAAGATAGCAACCATGACCGCCAGGCTTCTCAGACTCTTTGAAGATCCCAGGAAGATCCTGATGAAAATACAGGTTCAGGACTGGGACACCCGCCAGCGGATCCCCCTTTTTGAGGTGAGGGAGGTGCTCAACCGCATCAACAGTCAGGGTAAGGTTAGCCTCGCCTTCGTACCCTACTCTGCCAAGCACCCCCTTCATGCCATTGGTCACCATCTGCACTAAAGCGGTGCTGGAAATCGGTGGGCTTCCTTCCGGCAGCGAAGCCAGGTGCCCAGCTGTGCGAAAGCCAGGGTGCGGTGGCAATGAAACAGCACTGTTTGCCGAGCGCTGGTGATTGGGTTATCAGAGCAGGGAGGAAAAAAGAGAAAGAAAGAAGCCACGCCAATAGGTCTTGAATTCTTACTGTTTGATAAGAATGAAATCAAAGACGATGGAGCTCTTACCTTCCCCGGGGTAAACCTGGGTAGTGAGTGTACGATGCCCGGGTGCGAAAATCTTGAAATGGATGTGGGGCGGCCGGCTGTAGTAGGCCGGGGGAAAATCCGTTTCAAAACGGTAGCTCCCGTCGCTGGCCGTGAGCAGCGCTCCACGATGCTCATCATCGTAACTCCCCTGTGGGTTGGCCTGCCACCATTCAACGCGCGCTCCAGGGATAGCAGTGCAGGAGCCCGCCGACTTCACTTTGCCGCTCACCGTCAGCCCGCGACCGGTGTTCTCTCGCATTGGTACACCAGTTTTGTAAAAGGGCCCCTCTGCGTCGAAACCGGTAGGCGGGCACCCTGATTGAGCAAAACTGATGGGTGGGCTGACCCAGAGGAGGAAAGGGATTGCGAGGAAACTGAGAAAGAGTTTCATGGTATTTCTCCTGGACGTTCTCGTTGACAAACGCGTGCGGTAGTAAACTCTCGGTGTGGGAGAATATAACCCACTCTGATCCAAACCGAGAAGCAAAGAGTCGGTTTCCATCCCGTTACAACCATATCAGCAAGGCGAGTGTTACAAAACGCGGATAGCACTAACCAGCGACCCAGGTGTAATGCGGTAAAGTTCCGCTTTGCTTCACACTGTTTCATTGGCTTGATCAACATTCAGCCGAGATGTAAATCCCCCCTTTATCCCCCCCTTCACAAAAGGGGGGAACTCCATAAAGTAAAGAATCCAGGCTCAGATGACGTAGCTTTAATTT
>CAYFXH010000081.1:0-21070 GCA_964346905.1 uncultured Desulfobacteraceae bacterium
ACTGCCGAGGGACGAGCCAAAAACAGAAGAGTCGAACTGAAGCCCATCTATTAGGAGTGTTCCCGATTTCATTGACACGGTGATGGGGCAGGCACAGCGGTGGTCGCCCCATCACCACCACAGGGTTTAGGTGGTTTAAAAGGGTGCATTCCCTGAATGGATTGAAAAATGAGAGTCGTACTGATGAAACAGATGTTCTTCCAGCTGATATCACTGGCAATTCTCTCGGCCCTGTCCATGGCTTTCTTGTTCTCCATAGCTGGATCAATAGCCTATTCGTGGTCCTACAGCTTCGTATGCCTTTTTTAACCGACCATATGGGCTGCCAGGAAGTACGTCTTAGCGGCTGGAATCCAGACGAGGGCCCCGGTGTCAGACGGATAACCCACCGGAGTTGAGCGGTGTTTGAAACCATATGCGAAATGGAGAAAAACTGCGAGACAAGGGCACTGGAGCAGATTATCCAGCTCGCTGCGGAAATAGCCCGCGAGGGCAGAGAGGGGCGGAGAGTAGGGACCATTTTCATCATTGGTGATGAACGAGCGGTCCTTACCAAATCACACCCGCTGATCCTGGATCCGTTGAAAGGACACCGTCAGGACCAAAAGAGGATCTACGACGTCAATATGCGGGAGACCGCCAAAGAGTTGGCTCAGCTGGATGGTGCTTTTATTGTCGCCGGAGATGGCACCTTTGTCTCGGCTGGACGGTACCTCAATGCTGATTCAACCGGAATCGATTTACCCCTGGGACTGGGTGCACGCCATATGGCGGCTGCAGCCATCACCCGGACAACCAAGGCGGTGGCGGTGGTGGTTTCCAAAAGTTCAGTGGTGAGAGTATTTAACCAGGGCGCAATGGTGGCAGAAGCTATCCCGGAAATCTCCATGCTCAATCGGGAGGTCATCACCACTGAATCCCCCAGAGGACACAAAAAACCCGGCAGGATCCATGTCGCCCGCAGTAGAGATAGGATGTAGGGGAGGGATTGTTGTTTGGTGGGCTTACCTTCTGATCCAGGAGTGAATCACCTGGGAAACGCTGAAGCCCGCAGCCATTAAGAATGTCAAGGAATTTTTTTTATAAGGTCCCCGATGGTCTGCTGTCCCAGAGAAGGGTCTACTGCCAACCAGATAACCTTGAATCCCTTTTGGAAAAAATAGTGCGCCTGCCCCATGCCAACGACAAAAAATACCTGTACGTTCTCCACTGAGGTTTCCAGAAAGTGCCAGAAGGTTTCCTGCTTCCCCAGCTTCATTCCGCGTGCCATTCGCCCGAGCGCCTCGGCAGCTTCTCTGCTGGTTCCATACTCCGAGACCCAAACCTTGGCTATTCCATGTTCTCCTTTGTAGGTGCCAATGTATCCTCTTTGGAAGCTGATGCGCTTGCCGTGAAGTCGATTGATTTCGTCTCTCGCGTCTTCACCTGACTTAAGTTGCTCCAGCCGCAGCGGACCAATGGACTGGGGCAGTAAATTTTCTGCCGCGAGGACCGGGGCTGGGAAAAGCAACAGGAGACTCAACAAAAAATTGCCAAACAGAATCATCTTCATGGTTTCCTGTTCGGGTAGCCCTTTCTCACCCTCTTGTAATGAGCGATACCGCTGCCACCGCTTATGTTCAGGATGATCCACTCAACCCCTGTGGGGACCTAGGGATTTCTCGCCGTTTGGTCCAGCGTTCAGGTGCAGACAGAGGAGTCTATACTGTACCTGGAAACCACTACCATGAGGGATCTCAGCTGGCAATGATAATTATGCTCATTCACTTCTAGCCATAAGGGATTTGATCAATGTTTTCATCTCCTGCCGATCCCACTCCCTATATCCAAGGGCGGCCCCAATGAGATTGCCGTCAGTATCGATGAGATAGGCTGCGGGATGAGCCTTAACCCCGTACTGATACGAGACCAGTCCGTTACCATCCAACAAGATGGGATAAGATACCCCCTGTTTTTGGGCAAAGCTCCTCACCACGGATTCTTTTTCCTGGACATCCACAGCTAGCAGGACGAAGGGATCCTCACGGAAGTGGCTGTGTAACCTTTTCAGAGAAGGAACCTCCTTCTTACACCAAGATCACCACGTCGTCCAGAAATTTACCAGAACCACCTTGCCTCGAAGCTCGCTCAAGCGGACGCTATTCCCCTGCAGATTCTGCAGGACAAAATCCGGGGCCTTGATCTCCTCCGAAATGCTCATAATCTGCATGGAGTTCATCAGATCCTGGTGGGACGGAATCTCATGTGATTTACCCTCAACGTAAAGGGGCAACACTGTCCCAAAGAAGATAAGCAGTCCAAATGCAGGGATCATGGCCTTTTTAATGGTTATTTTCATAGCTTGTTTCACCCCCTTCTCTCGGGTTTAGCTGCTGTGCATGTATGGCGATTAACCTCAGATCCCCTCATCTGCTGAGGTTTATCAGCTTTTCAGGGTACCCCCCCTATCAAGTGGGCCTTTCCCCACTTCACCATGACTTTCTGGGGTTTTCACCCTGTGCTCTTGCGTGCTGCCTGAAATCGGCACCTACCTGACCCGGCAGCAAGAATACACGGGTATTGATGAAATTGTTTCGGGGGATTACGGGTGAAATCGAGGAGGTTTCATGAGAGATGAAATGAATCCGTCTGGGATAAGGAGTGTATGTGCCATGAGAAACATACCCAGGAGGGGTAAGAGGGAAAATACTGATAACCCATATCCACTATGGACAAGGAATGAACAGGTTCCATTCTCCATGAAATCGAACCCACTGTGGCTGGCAGGGCATACGTGCGGGCAGGCAAGGTTCAATACCATTCCGAAACCGAGAAGTGCAAGCAGTAATAGGTATCTCTTTTTCATGGCTGTTACCTGTGTAAACATAGTGCGCCACCCATGGCAGTATCTGGAGCATCTGCAGCTAAGCAGCAGATAGGTCACGTCTTTCTAAGTGCTACCAAAGGAGAAAGTACTCCCTATCTATTCTGGGTGCTTGGTTTGTGGTGCAAAATTCGTGCACATTTAGAACACTGAGTTCGCCCATGGTGCTGCAAAGACGAGGTGAGTATATGGCCCAGTCAAGCTCACGGTAGGGGTAATCTCACCCAAAGAACCAGTTTCAGTTCTTGCAACAGAGATCATTGAAGAAAGTCTCTTGCTGAGTTTTCATTTACTCTCAAGTATTTCTCTAATCTTATGAATCTGACTTTCTAACGATTTTTGCCGTTTGGAAATACTAAAAATGTAAATGAACAGAATGCCCCAGGTTATGCTGAAAGCGGCAAAAAGGTAAATACTGCCTCCCATGGACGTATCCTCTCTGTTCTGTTAGTGGAAGTGAATCTTGTCCTCAAGCAAAGCTCTACTCTCCTCAGTGTTCACTCTCATTGTCTCCAACCTGATTCTACTGAAAAGGAGGTATGAGAAAAGGAGGCCGAAGGCGATAAAGTTTAGGAACAACGTGTGCTTCATCGGTGGTGAGATATTGAGGCCTCCCGCTCTGAACACCACCGGGTGTATGGTCCTCCATAATCTGATGGCGAAGAAGGTGAGGGGAACATTGACAAATCCTATAATGCCAAAAACCGCAGAGAAGTTAGCACGCTGACTCTCTCGCACTACTCCCCTGAGCATGAGATAGGCCAGATAGGTGAACCAGAGAATCAGCGTTGTTGTTAGCCTCGGATCCCAGGTCCACCAAACATTCCAGACAGGTCTTGCCCATATGGGTCCAGTAATCAAGACGATGGTACAGAAGATGACGCCTATCTCCACAGAACAAAAGGCTACTAGATCCCATTTTTGCTCTTTCTTAAAGAGATAGAGAATACTGGCTACAAGGGTGATGAAAAAAGCAAAAAAGGCGAGAAAAGCAGAGGGTACATGAATATAGAAAATTTTCTGGACGATGCCCATCGTTTTTTCAAGCGGCGCATACAAGAATATGGCTCCCAGGGCTACAAACATCGCCAGAAAAGTAATAATGATGAAAGGGATCAAAAAAGGTTGTTTTTTTGCCACTCTTATTCCTCCAATAAAAAACCAAATGTAAGATAGGCGAGCAGAAGGAAAACCAAATCAAAGGCGATGAGGAGTTTCAACCATGAAACGATTTCTTGTAACGGTTTTCCGCCTAAAATCGCTCCAGTTGCCTTAACCGAGGCGATAATCATTGGAACGGATATGGGGAAAATCAGGATAGAAAGTATCACATCTCGTGTTCTTGTACTAGCAGCCATGGCTGAAAAGATCGTCCCGATGGTTGAGAAGCCGAGGGTTCCCAAGAAAATAATCAGTCCCAGGGGAAAGAGGAACGGGACTAGACTCACGTTATACAAAATGGTGAATATGGCTAAGGTGAATATTTCCATGACGATTGTGAAGATGAAGACTCCAATCATCTTGGCCAGGTAAATCCCCCAGGGACTCACCGGGCAAAGCAGTAATCCAGGGAGAGTTCCTCGATCCCGCTCCGCGCCAAAAGATCGACTCAAGCCCATGAGAGCCGAAAATATAAAAGCGACCCAGAGGATTCCGGGGATGATTGCCTGTAGATTGGTCAGTCCCAGGGCGAAGGCGAAATTGAAGATGATGAGGACGAGAAAAGAAAAAAGACACATGGAAATAATCAGCTCTTTGGTCCTCAGCTCAGAGGTGAGATCTTTCCACACCATGGCCCTGACTTTTTGCACGAAACTCATAGAGACACCTCTACGGGTATGCTTTCTCTCCCAGAGAGTTCTCGATAGGTCTCCTTAAAATCCTCGTGCACTATCTTGGCTATATCTTCTTTGTAAACGAGGGCGCCGGAGGTTAAAATTGCCGCCTGGTTGCACAGTTCCAAACCTCTGTCCAGGTTATGGGAGGTCATGACGATTGTCTTTCCCCGATCCCGAAATTCCCCAAGAAGCCGTTTCAAAATCTCAGCACCATGTTGGTCGAGTCCGGTATACGGCTCATCCAAAAACAATACCATTGGGTCATGGAGTATTGCCCGAGCCACAGAAAGGCGCTGTTGCATGCCGCGAGAGAAGGTGTGTACCTGATCGTTCACATACTCAGGCAAGCCCACTAATTCCAGAACCTCTTCGATCTTATCATTCAGGTTCGTCACCTCATACATGGTCCCGTAAAACTTAAGGTTTTCAAAGGCGGTCAGGTTGTTATACAGAAACGTATGATGCGAGATGACGCCGATAACTTTCCGTAAAGCTTCTCTGTTGTCTTGAGAGTCAAATCCAGCGATGCGGACCGTGCCGGAGGTTGGTAGGATAAGAGAACTGAGGATATGAATGAGTGTGGTTTTGCCTGCGCCGTTGTGGCCAAAGAGTGCCAAAAAATCTCCACTCCTCAACAGGAGGTCAACGTTACGCAAGACTTTTTTGAAACCAAATTTCTTTACCAATCCCCTTACTTCAACGATATGGTTACCTTCTGGCAATTCAACCATAGTATTTTTGGCCATCTCTGGTCATTTTCAATGATCTTCTACTCGTATTTTGAGGCACATTTTGGCATAATCCTTGCGGCCTTGAACTGTCCATTGGAGTCGTATATTCCTTCTATCACAACCTCTCTTCCAGGCTTGAACGAATCGGGAACGACTCCTTGGTAATCGACATTAATAGAAGAGTTTTCATCCTCTATTTTGAAACTCAAAAGCAACTCCCTTGGATCCCATTGTACCGAGTTGAGGGAAACGTTCCCCCCCACCCGTATGGTTTCGTTCTGATGCTCCAATGGTTTGGCTAATACCTCGGACACTGTGAGGTAATATGTCATGGTACTGTACATGCCATCGTAGATGAGATAGCCGACGACGGCTAAAATAACGAGGGTAATAAGAAGTGGTTTCAATCCGCGTCTCTTTTTCCTTTTCGCCTCACCCGTTTTTTCTGGTTGGTTCGTATGTTCAGCGTTACCTGTCATCATGACTAGACTCCATTATCGTTGATTCTTCTCCTTGTTGCATCACCTGAATTCTTTCAATACGATGCTCCGATAACCATAATCTTTGTTGCCCTGAATTGTCCATTGTTCTCGAATGTCCCTTCTATGACAACCTCTCTTCCAGGTTCAAAGGAATCCGGCATGACTCCTTTATAGTCTACGTTCAGATGGGACTTGTCATCCTCTATTTTGAAACTCAAAAGAAACTGCTTTGGATCCCATTGTACCGAATCTGGGGAAATGTTTCCCCCCACCCGTATTGTTTGGTTCTGAAGTTCCAATGGTTTGGCTAATACTTCGGACACGGTGAGGGAATATGTCATGGTATTGTACATGCCATCGTAGATGAGATAGCCGACGACGGCGAAAATGACGAGGGTAGTGAGAGCTGTTTTCAATCCACGTCTCTTTTTCCCTTTAGCCGCACCTGTTTTTTCTGGTTGGTTCGTATGTTCAGCACTATTTGTCATCATCACTCGACTCCGATCTCATAAGTTCCTTTACTTTTTGCAGCAACTGAGCCCGCTCCCTCTGATACTCTTCAGCATTTACCTGACCTGATTCAGAGAGGTCATCCAATTCAGCTATGGCTCGCAACATCGCTTGCCTCTCCTCGGTCAGATCGGCGGTCTTCTCCGCAACAGTCAGGTCATCTTCCTCCTCAAGGTAGGTCCCTCTCTTCATGAAAGCAAGGGTGAACCCAGTGGTGATAAGCAGTATCAGCAGTCCGGCAATGATCCAACGAAAGAGTTTCTTAGGACCAGACAGGCCGCTGATCTCAACGAAAATCTGCGATCCTTCAGCGAAGTCCTTTCCGGCGAGATGAAAAAAACGGCGCCCAGAGTTCTCTGTGGGACCTCTGAGTTCGAGTTGATCACTCTCAAAGGTAACCCCGCCATCAGGAAATGCCAGATCGACGTTGTCTGTCTTCAGATTAAACCGCTTTGCAAATACATACGGTGAGTCCTCGGGATTGATCGTATATGCTATGATAACCCTCTTGGCTCCTGGCTTGATATCCGCGGTGCCGACGAGATCGTCTCCAGCGGTAAAAGCCCTCCCTGTGCCCATATGCCTGACACCGTTTGCCCCTTTTGGCAGTGAAATGCGCAGGGTCTCTCTTCTACCGGGCTCCACCTCTTGAGATCCAACGTAGACGCGATCCCCCAGATTTTCCAGGATAATGAGTTCCTGCACTTCAAGGGAGTCCTCGCCAGTCTCCATAAATATGTGATGCATTTTGGTATGTATGGCTTCATCTTGATCCGTGAGTTCGTAAACAAACATTTCAGAAGCTGGGGCTTTTCCGTCTTTGAACGCAATCTCAGGAGTGGTATATTCCACGCCCTTGTACCTGGTTGCTATGAAATATGTTGAGTCCTTATCGATTGTTATATCCTTGAAGGAGAAATATCCGCTGCTGTTGGATTTCGTCAGACCGACCTCCTGACTTTTATCTTCAGCCACCCGCAGAAGTACAACCTCCAGTCCTGCCACACCTTTACTGTCTAGTGTCTTATTGAGCACTCTGCCGTCGATAAAGTCTTTGGATGCATTTTGAGCCATTGAGACGGCAGAAAAGACGAGTAGGAGGTGTCCAACTAGTATGGTAATCAGTGCTTTTCGACTTCGGCTCATGTTTTTTGCTTTTTTCTCCCTGAAACCCTCTCGTTAGCGTTTCACTAATTTGCTCCCACATTGGAAACAAAACCGGTCTTGAGCGGATGCCTCAGCACCACACTGGGTACAAAAAATAGTGGATGTTTCAACTACTTCGCCGCCGCGGAGTGCGGAAACCTCTCGTTCAATTTCAGCTTCAAAATCCTCTTCGGTAACAGGTTCTCTCCTGGTCTGCAAAATTTCAATCTCTTGCATGTAATCAATTGCATCACGCATGTATTGTTCCTTCAGCGCTTCATAATCTTCTGTTGATACTTTTCCCATTTCGAGATCAAACTCCAACTCTCTGATTGTAGCGTAAGCCCCCTCCTTTCTGAGCTCTAACTGCCTCAGGGTCTCGTTTGCCTCTGGTGTGGAAGGGTGTTTGGCTGGGCTTGAGTGGAGTAAAGGGCTTACTATCCAGTAACCTGCTGCCAGGATTAGCCCGATAATTACCGCATATTCCAGCATACGTTCATCTCCTAAATTTGGAAATCTGCCAACTCTTTTTCAACCTGATCTAGATATTTTTGGGGCATTTTCTCCCCAGTATCAGGTGGGCCGCACTCGTCTGCACCATCTTGTCTGGAAGTCAAGCACCTATTCAGAAACAGGTAGATACCTGCTCCCCCGATAACCACGGCAAGGAAAGGCAGGATCCAAGCAGTGAGATTAAACCCTTTCTTAGTGGGGGCAGCCAGGATTCTTTCCCCATAGGTCTTCACAAAATATTGAATAATCTCCTCTTTTGATCGGCCGGTATTTAACAGCTGGATAACTTCATCGGTAATGTTCGCCGCGGGAGTACACTCCATGGAGCCCTCACATGCGCTCACTAACATATTACAGCCGCAGGTACACGTAAGGCCTTGAGTAATTTCTCCCGCGGTGGTAGCAAAAGCTTGAGATGCGGGGAAAATCCACAGGGCCGCCATAATGAATACCACCAATGCATATTGCACGTTTCGTCTTGATTTCATGAGCTCTCCTCGACTCTCTCGGTGGACCCGGATTTTTTCCTTTTCCTGCGGTCCGGTAACATCACAATGATCGTCCCAACAGCCATGACTACACCGCCTATCCAGAGCCAGACCACGAGGGGATTCACCAATACCTTAAAAGTTGCGACGTCCTCGTCATAGCCAGCCAGAATAACGTACAAATCTTCCTTCAACGAGGTGTGAATTGCCACCTCTGAGGTGGGTTGGTCCTGGTTGCGATATAAGGCTTTTTCGGGAAGTAGGACTGTTTTTTCATGACCTTTGTTAAAAAGGGTTAAGGCAGCCACAACTGAGTGTTTATTAGCTGTAGGATAGTTGGAAAGACCGTCATACCTCAATCGGTATTTGCTCACATCAAAGAACTCTCCTTTTTTCAATGAAACTTGTGCCTCGGTGTTAAATGCATTCCCAGTAAAGGCGAGGAAAGTCAGGACAACACCCACGTGAATAATGTAGCCGCCGTATCGCCTTTTATTGGTTGCCACTAGATTCCACAATGCCTTAATATAGCTTTCTTTAAATACTTTATGTCGGGTTTTCGTCCCATTCATGAACTCGAGCACAAGGGTTATCATAACGAAAATACAGAAACTGAACGATGTAAGACTATAAAAGGAACGAATGTTCAGGAGGTACAATGCCACCGTGCATATACCAGTAACCGTTGAAGGGAAGAGTATCTTTTTCCCAAAATTTTTGAGCGTCGATCTTCTCCAGGCAATGAGGGGACATAAGCCTGTCAGCAACAATAGGGTCAAACCTAGGGGTATGTTTACCGCATTGAAGAAGGGAGGCCCCACCGTAATTTTTACTCCGCGGACAGCCTCCGAGATAATAGGGAAAAGAGTGCCCCACAGCACGGCAAAAGCTATGCCAACAAAGAGTAAGTTGTTATAGAGAAAGCTGCTTTCTCGAGAAAGCAGGGAATCCAGTTGATTTCTACTTCGTAAATCAGGCAGTCGATACATGAGAAGCACAAGCGATATCACCAGGGCAACGCCCAAAAACAAGAGAAAAATCGTACCCAGCGATGATTGGCCGAAAGAGTGAACCGAAGCGATGATGCCACTTCGAGTGATAAAGGTACCGAAGAGGGTCAGGAGAAATGTGAACAAGATCAGAATCATATTCCAGACCTTCAACATACCTCGTTTTTCTTGAATCATCACCGAGTGCAAGTAGGCAGTTCCAGTGAGCCAGGGCATAAATGAGGCATTTTCCACCGGGTCCCAGGCCCAGTAACCTCCCCAACCTAGCTCTACGTAGGCCCACTCCATGCCCCATAAGTTACCCACCGTCAGAAAAAACCACGACAAAATTGTCCATCTTCTGGTGGTTCTTATCCAAACGTCTCCGAGTTTTCCGGTAATGAGAGCAGCAATTGAAAATGCGAAAGGTACGGTAAAGCCCACATAACCCAGGAACAGGGTAGGGGGATGGAAGAGCATACCGGGGTTTTGCAGCATGGGGTTCAAGCCTTGACCGTCGATTGGGGTGTGATTGAGCGTTTTGAAGGGATTGGTCACGAAAACCATCAAGAAGATGAAAAAGAAGGTTGCCGTCATCAACACCGCGAGCACATAGGGTAGGAGTTCTCGATTCTTTTGCCTGTTTTGTAAAACCACAATGGCAGTAAACATTGAGAGAACCCAGCCCCAAAAGAGCAGAGAGCCTTCCTGGCCGGCGTAGAAAGCGGCTACTGTGTATGTCATTGGAAGACTGCGACTCGTATACCTCCACACATATTCGATCTGGAAGTCTCTGGTAACTAGCCCGTATATCAGGGCAACGGCAGCCAAAGTGAGAAATCCAAAAACGGTGACGGCAGCATTTTCGGAGCTGGCAATCACCTCTTCTCGCCCACCTCTGCTTCCAAACAGAGAGGTCAGGGTTGCATATGCTGAGATGAAAAGTGCGATGAGCAATGAATAGAAGCCAATTTCACTCATGTAATGTACTCCGTTATCTTTCTCTATAGAGTTTCATGTTTTTTGCTTCCCTGCAGCAATGGTGCCATAGTTGCATTATACCCCAATTCTTGCATTGGCAGGGTCGCAGGAACAGCAGTTCATCTTCTCAGAGTGACCGATTGGTAAAATTGTTCCACCCGAATTCGGCCCACTCCCACTTCGTTCAGGCTTTATCCTGATCTAGCCGAAGATCGGATTATTCATGCAGTTGCCAGGGGCTTTATGAATAAACCGGGCTTACTCGCTATCAGCTCCCTTTGGACGCGCTGTCGCTCTTTAGAAACCCGTACCGCTCATTTACCATATTGAGCACTTCCTTGCGAGAATATTTTCCGTCGCCCACCAAGGTAGAAATATACTCTATCGTATCTTTAGCGGTAGGGCAGTCGCAATTGTCCAAAGCCAGATCACATTGACCACAGGAACAGTCAAATGCAGAAACGATGCTCTGAATTTGCGCATTATTGTGGGCCACATTCACAGCTTTATGTTGGTTTGAACGCTTGCCAGCTATGACCACTGTAATCAGAGCGGCGACAACGACAACTGAGAGTGCTATCCATTTCCAGTTGGAAGTCCTTCTTGCTCCAGCTCGCTTCCTAGACATATTGTTGCCACAATTTGAGCAGAAGTTCTCGTTTGCTCGAACCGCAGTTCCGCATTTGGGACAAAAATTCTTTTTTCTCTTTCCTTTCGCCATTAAATCTTCCTTTCGTTTCCCAAAAATTTCCTTTTCAGCACAGCCTTCTTTTCAGGGACAACCTTTCTGCCTCATGGATTCTTACCGTCCTGCACCGGCTTCGCCAGCTGTGGCGGATAACCGAACCAAAGGAATCCAGTCCCTCCGAGGAGCCCTGAACCCCCCGATCAAATCGGAAATCAGTGGTGATACGCCGGGATAGCTCAACCTGGAGCCAAGCCATTGATAGGGTTTCGCTCCGACTCGGCGGCTAACCGCAGGCAAAGTGCCGGGAGGCGGATTCCAGGTGCAACGAGGTCATCACTGGTGATTACATCAGCAGAGAGAGATTTCGAAGGTAAAGCGCTACCCTCGATGCTGTGGTGAGAAGCCTCTGCGAGGCGAGGACATGACTGGCTGGATGAAAAAGGCCGAAGACACCGGTTGCGGCAGTAGCAGCGCTGAACTTGGTGAGATTTTCTCCCCGAACCACGCGAATAATGGCCGCTCCCCAGACCTGCGGGGCGAGGTCTGACATGAGTTGGCAAGAAAAGTTCTTAAGCCTGGTGCAGCAACCGGGGGAGAGACCATAGTCGGTGATTTTGCGTTCCGATTGTAGCTTGTGACCCTTGGCCTGAACGCAGCACGCATGCATACTGCGCCCGTTGGCGGTAACCGTACCCACACTCAAAAGAGAGATGGTAATTATCAAGGCGAGAATCTTGCCAGGCAGTCGTTTCAAAGAATCCGGTCTCCTCGAACTGAAATTGTGACTATTTTAATCAGAAAAGGGTCCCAAGTCAATAGTCGTGGATCAGGAATTCGCCCGTTTTTTTGGGTGGTTCGCCATTGAGCTACATGAGCCAGCCCAGAGCGTCCCTTGTCAACTCGGTCGGGCAGACAAGGGTGAAGACAAGGAAAGCTCTTGCGCCGAGTGCATAGTCGCTGTCCTTTTTTATGGAGGAGTTTTGTCGCTCTTACCATCTCCTTGCAAAGAAGCCATCTTTTTGTTAACAAATCAACATGTTCTGCCTAGGATGTTGGCCCGGGCCCCGCTATTACATCCTGCCCAATATGTTGGTCTCGGCCTGCTGGTTTTTTCCGCTTTGCTTTCTGGGTGGAGTTGGCGACACGGCCTGAACAGACAACCGGAATAGGAGACCCATATGTCCGATTTCCTCGAATTGGCGCGACGAAGATACAGTGTCCGGTCTTACAAACCCGATCCAGTGGAAAAAGAAAAGCTGGAACGTATTCTTGAGGGTGGTCGGTTGGCACCAACAGCGGTAAATCTCCAGCCTTTTCAGTTGATAGTGATTCGGACAGCGAATCGTAAGGCCGAGCTTCTGAGAATTTACAGTAAGAAATGGTTCGTGCAGCCGCCGATCGTGATCTGCGCCTGCGGCCTCCCTGGGAAAAGCTGGGTAAGAAAAGACGGGAAAAACTATAATGACGTGGATGTTGCCATCGTCATGGACCACCTGATCCTGGCCGCCACGGCTGAAGGCCTTGGGACCTGCTGGATCGGAGCTTTTGATCGGGCGGCGGCACGAGAGGTTTTAGGGTTGCCGGAAGATGTCGAACCAATTGCCCTTACCCCCCTGGGCTATGCCAACGACCGACCCCCTGAGAAGAAAAGGAAACCACTAGCTGAACTGGTAAGATACGAAAGGTGGTAGGTCCAGCGGGCAGTGGACAGCTGGCAGGAGGCAGACTTTAGATTGCTGATTGCGGATTTCGGATTTCGGATTGCGGATTTTAGATTTTAGATTGCAGATTTAGGTGTCAGTGTTCAGTGTTCGGGTTTCAGATCTATCACCCCTGACACCTGAAACCTTAAACCCTGGAATTGGGGATTGCGGATTGCGGATTGCGGATTTGGAAAGGCAGAGAGCATAGGGCAAGGCCACAGTGAAAAGCAAGCGAGCAGCCGTTTTAACTAGACACTGCAGAGAAATAGTTAGTAGCAAGTAATTGAGAATACCTCAATTTTGACTGTTTTTCTCCTGAATTCTGGCTCCTGGCTCCTGACTCCTTGCTATATGCTCCATCTCCCATGCCTCTTTTAATCTGAATTGCGAAATACAAAATGATAAATGATGAAATGAAACGGAGTGGGAAATGGTCGATTATGATCTGAAATCGTTGCTCAAGAAGTTGCGGCATGAGCGGCCGTTGGTGCACAACATCACCAATTACGTGGTGATGAATTTCACTGCCAACACCCTGCTTGCGATGGGGGCTTCGCCTGTCATGGCTCACGCCGTCGACGAGGTGGAGGAGATGGTCTCGTTTGCCAGAGCATTCGTGATAAACATCGGGACACTATCAGAGCACTGGATCGAATCGATGATTAAGGCGGGCAGAAAAGCAAATGAACTCGGCGTACCTGTAATTCTGGATCCGGTAGGCTCAGGGGCGACGTCTCTGCGAACCAACACGTTCAGAATCCTGGTCAAAGAACTGAAACTGACGGTGGTGCGTGGCAACGCTTCAGAGATCCTCTCCATCGCCTCGGATGATATCAAGACCAAAGGAGTAGATGCTTCTCATGATGCTGAACAGGCTCTGGAGACCGCCAGGGGGGTGGCCACGGAAATCGGCTCGGTTGCTGCCATCACAGGTCCCGTGGATTTAATCACCGATGGCGACAGGGTCATCCGTTGCCATAACGGCCATCCACTCCTTGGTTCTGTAACCGGCACCGGATGTGCCGCCACAACGACAATCGCAGCCTTTGCCGGTGTGAGCGCTGACCCTCTGGAGGCAGCATCGGCTGGTCTCGCCTTCTTCGGGCTGGCGGGGGAGATTGCCGGGGCCAGAACAAATGCTCCGGGATCATTCATGATATCGTTACTGGATGCCCTCTACGAGATTACCCCCGGAGAGTTCCAGGAAAAGGCCCAGTTGGAAGTGGGATAAGCGGAAACGCTCGCTAACCCTAATTGTTATTGGTAAGCGGTGATGCCTTCACAATTCAGCATGGAGACACAGAGGACACAGTGCGGCCAATCACCAACCAAATTCTAAGCAAACAAGCTCAAACAAAAGATTTAGGAATTTGGGACTGGGGAGGTGCGGAGTTACTGACGTTTTGGCCATTTGAGATTTGAAATTCGAAATTACGCCTATTACCTTAGTGGTAAGCACGTGAGAGCTGGGATTTCCCTCCGCTTACGCCCGGTCTGCCGTGCTTGCTAAGCGGAGAGCCCGGTAACCGGAGGCTATGGCAGCCCGAGCTGCGGATATTGTCAGCCTCTGCTTTATCTTATAGGGAACCAGATCCACTGGAGCTGGCGAAGGCTGACAATATACGCCGCTTCGGGAATATCCCAGCTCTCAAGCCCAAGCCATGCGGAGTTACATGCATAACCGCTTCGGGTTTATTCTGGCGTGTGGTTCCGGGGTGGGGACAACCTAAGCCAGACTCTAACTTAGACAGCCTTCGGGACATAGGGAATAAGCGAAGATTAACTCCGCTAAAACCGAGCAGAGCATTGCAAGGGTAGATGTGTTGTGGGTGTATCAGGGAATGGTTGGCTATTCTGGGAAAACGCCTTTCTCATACTCTGATTTGAGATAGCCCGAGGATAGAGAAGAGAGAAATTCTCGGTCCACCTCAGAAATCTCGGTAAATCGTACGCCCATGCCACAGGGAGTATCATCTTTCTCCGAGCCGTAGGGGTATGACCAGGTCACCTCTGCAAGGATATCTAGGTAGCGACGATTTGGAAACATTACCAGCACCCTGATCTTTTCTTTTGGCGCAGGAGGTCTATCACAGAAAATAAAGGCTCCTTGAGGGCTAATGTTTCTGGTCTCTGCTACCAAAGCACCACGACTGGTGATTACCACAACAGGCCAGCTTCCCTTGCTTCTGGGGAATTCTCGCGCATCGGTCAACTCTGAAGTATCCAAAATCGTACCTCCTTTGATGAAACTATTTAGCCGCACCTAGCGCATCAGCACAGTAAAGCTGTGTTAGTCTGGGAAGATACTCCTCTTACCGAAAGTGCGAATAGCGAGCAAATCTGGCTTACGCAGGCGCTCTGCAACTCCTATGCCAGCCCGGATAATCCATAAGCCGCTCATGGCTCCTTGGACTATCCGGGCCTCAACCCCTTCGGCTTTGCCCAGGGTCCTGATCCGGAAGAAGGACCCGGTGCAAGCACCGTGTCGAAACCTGCAAGAAAGCGCATCACCTTTTTTGCAAGCGCATCTTCACGAAAATACTGGATTCGCACATAATGCAGGTCAGGTTATGTCCAAGCAACGCAGGTGGCTCAAACTTTCAGCTTTACCGAAGGTTTGAACACTTCAGTAATGGCCTTTTCTGCTAGTTTAGCCAGGTTTGCAGCCTGCTTTTTCCACAAAGCCGCAAGAGTCTTAAAGTGGTAAGGGTCAAGCGCTATGCCGATATTTCTGCCAAAACGCTGTAGCTCAGTTCCCCGCTTTGTTGCATGACTTTTAGCGTAATCTCTTAACCGTCCTATTGGATGCAGAGGGTTACCGAACTTAATTTTGACCTCCGGTGGTGACGAAATTAAAATTACCTCTTGGAGCTTGGTCATTCCTTGATCTTGACAAAATTTGAGCAGATGCTTTGCAACTTGGTTGTTAAAATAACGGGTGAGTTCAAAATGTGTCTTTCTTCTTAGTAGTTTTTTGGTGGAAATATATTTTGGTATGATCTTATGTGTGAGAAAAGTAGTGTAACAAAGTACTTCAAAAAGTAATCTTAACTTAACTCCTTCGGTAATGTTCCGAGAGCGTATAGAGAGTTTCTTAGCTTGAGGAGTTTCACAAAACTTCATGTAAAAATCACACATGTTTTGGACAATATTATACTGTTCAAGGTTGCGGTCAAGCGCTAAAACAGTCGCTTTCGCCTTGACGTCCAATTCTGCTTCTGAATAAAGAGCCATCGGAGGTTCTCTTCTAATTGGTTACAGATAAGCTCTGTTATACACATTCAATAGAGTAGTCTATACCACCTACCATGGTTGGTTGTGTTACTTATCATTCCCCCGTACAGTGAACAGTAATACGGTACGTTACAAAACCATGCCGGAGATTGCAAGGAAAACCCAATCGTATTCTTTCTCGAAAAAGGAAACCACAAGAAACTCCCACATCTGCAGGGACCCAACCATTTTCTGCTCAAGCCATGCGACAATACATGCTATTATTTTGCTTCAACCCCCAAAGTGACGGGCTGTGGAGTTGCGCGGTGTTCGACGCTTTTGCCTGCAATGGCGGGCAGGGATTGCAGATTGAGGCTGCAGGGTTTTCCTGGGTGGGAACCGTACCGTTCGTAAAGCTACAATCTGAATCTCTGCCGTGTTGATGTTCGGAGTGATTCTACAGTAAAGGGTAATGAATAGCAGAACAGTGGATAAAGGAAAGGTGGACTACTCCCTGTATCTGGTGACGGATAGAGCCCTGTCTCTGGGGCGGAGCAATCTTGAGGTCATCCAGGCGGCGGTCAAAGGAGGGGTAACGCTTGTGCAGCTTCGAGAAAAAGAGGCGACAACCAAAAAGTTTTACGAGGAAGGCTTGAAGATACGTGATTACCTGAGATCTCAGAATATACCCTTGATCATAAACGACAGAATCGATATTGTTCTAGCTCTGGATGCCGACGGCGTTCATCTGGGGCAGGAGGACATGAACGTCGACATAGCCCGAGAAATACTCGGGCCGCACAAGATCATCGGTGCTTCAGCATTCACTCTGGAGGAAGCCAAGACTGCAGAGTCCATGGGGGCTGATTATCTGGGGTTGTCACCGATATTTGTCACCGGAACGAAGCCGGAATTGATCGAACAGATAACCATTGAGGGCATTCCTCCTTTCAGGCGAGCGGTGCACATACCTGTTGTAGGGATTGGCTCCATGAATCAATCCAACGTATACGATGCGGTCAAGGCCGGGCTGGACGGCGTTGCCGTGGTTTCCGCCATATGTTCGCAGCAGGATCCAGAAGCAGCGGCCCAAGCGCTCAAGGAGGAAGTCATAAGGGCAAAGGGGGCGTAGCCTCAGCAGGCGGCCCTTCGGCAAGCTCAGGACAAGCGGGCAGCAGATAGGGAAAAGCTGGAGTAAGGGAGATGTAGCGATTGCAGATTTAATAGTTTCACCTTGCGTCAACCCGCAAATTTAAATCTTAAATCTTAAATCTGCAATCTTAAATCTGAAGAGGTCGAGGTGAAACTAAAGGACATTGGCGAGTTCGGATTTATCGAGCGTATAAAGAGAGGGTGTCTCATCAGGGATAAAAGCGTCATTAAGGGTATAGGGGATGATTGCTGTGTATTCAAGATCTCTGGGGAGCTGGCTATCCTCCTGACAACCGACATGCTTGTGGAAAAGATTCATTTTCTCTTGAATGCGATACCCCCCTATCAGCTCGGGCGCAAGTCCCTGGCCGTCAATATTTCCGACATTGCCGCTATGGGGGGGACTCCAAAAGAAGCGGTAATCTCCATTGCCATCCCAGAGACGGTGGACTTAATATTCCTGGATACACTGTATGACGGCATGAAGTCCATGGCGAAGGAGTTTGAGGTAAACCTTTTAGGGGGTGACACCAGCTCATCCCCGGAACATTTGGTTATCAACATCGCGCTGGTGGGTGAAGCGCGCGAGCAGGATGTTCTCTATAGATCCGGGGCCGAGATGGGGGATGTGGTTTTCCTCACCGGACCGGTTGGATCATCGGCTGCAGGTCTGGATATTATACTAACGGGAAGATTATTTGCTGGCGGGGATGAGCTACGGGATGCTCATCATGATCCATACCCTCACGTGCATGCCGGTCGCATTATTGCCGGCACCAGGGTTGCAAACTCATTGATCGATGTTTCCGATGGCCTTGCCGCGGACCTGGGGCACATCTGTACTGAATCACATTTGGGTGCGATTATCGAAGAGGAGATGATCCCCACAACGGAACAATTTCGGGCGTACTGCAATCGGTTCAATCAGGACTCCAGGCATCTCTCTCTCCACGTGGGAGAGGATTATGTCCTCTTGGGTACGGTGCCAGAAAACTCGGCTGCACATCTTCAGGAAGCCCTGCAATCCGGAGGGTGCGAATTTTATCCCATCGGCAATATGGTAGCCGAGCCTGGCCTGAAACTCAAAGGTCGTGATGGTTCCATTGAGGTGGTCGGGGCGAGCGGCTGGGATCATTTCAAGTAGCCTGGAGTGCACCTCTAATGGGAGGAAAAAATGAAAACAAAGAGTCGTATCATCCTGGCGAGTCTCTGTCTCGTGTTGATTTCAATATCGGCAGATGCAGCTGACTACAAGAGCTGGCAACCCTTGGTTCCGAATACCCTGGGAGGGTTGGCTCGATCCGGCGAGCCAGACGGGATCAACATGGAAATGAGTGGTCAGTCCTGGTCATCTTTGCATCAGGAATATTCCAACGATACCAGACGAATCAGCTTGACAATCATTAGTGGCGTGGTAGCGCCACAGGCTCAAGCTTTTCAGATGATGTCGCATATGCAAATGGAAACTGCTGAACAGATTGTTAAGAGCGTGAACGTTTCGGGGTACAAAGCATTATTCCAACTGGTCAAGAACGACAAGCAAGGGATCCTGTCGATCTCTGTGAATCCACAAACCCTGGTTGTTATAGAGGCTGTACCCATCGCCGACGAGAGAGAGTTGTCTGGCTTAGCCAAAGAGATTCCCCTTGGCAAAATCGCTGCCCAGGTACAATGACAAGCCTGAATCAGCATGAGCCGGTCATACTGCAGAACCGCGTAACCATGCTCATGCTCTAGGATGGAGCCACCGCGTCTTCGCCTCGGTGTGTGGTTATGCCTGCTGCCCGCCGTTGCCTGCTTGACAGATCAGCAGCACGTGTTTAGATTACCGAAAAAGGGGGCACCGTCTCACACCCCTCCGGATGACGGGGCTACTTACCTATAGGAGCTTTCGCAAACTCGAGCTTCATTTCTCCTTGAGGGGGGTGGAGCTTTTTCATTTGTTTTTGATCCAATATGCATACAGGTGATTGGTAATGGTTGGCAGCAGAGATAAGAACAGAGTTGTGGTGACAGGCTTGGGGCTCGTTACCTGTTTGGGGAATAGCGTCGATACAACGTGGACGAACATTTTGAAAGGTAAATCAGGCGTTTCTCAGATAAGAAAATGGGACGACGTACAGGAAGTAAGAAACAAGTATAGGTTACCAGAGAATTTTCCTCTCATAGGAGGTGAGATTAAAAATTTTGACATTCACACAATTCTAAGAGAACGCAAAGGAGATTATACAAAAGAAGATCTCAAGCTAGTGAAACATGGTGATCCTTTCATTCAGTACGCTTGTGCCGCTAGTCTCGAGGCAGTCAGAGACGCAGGCCTTAATTTTCCATCACTACATAGTGAGAAGATCGGCGTGGCTATCGGGTCCGGTCAGGGAGGGATACAAACCTGGGAAGAACAGCACAAAAGAATGCTGGCCGGTAAAAAGTTGTCTCCATTTTTTATTCCCCGGCAGTTAGCGAACCTGGCCAGCGGTACTGTCAGCATTTTACTCGGTGCACAAGGGATGAATGTATGTCCATCAACTGCCTGTGCATCCGGTGCGCATGCCATAGGTCAAGCGGTACGGGCAGTGAAGCTGGGGCATAACGATGTCGTTATTGCCGGAGGCACTGAAGCTGCTCTAACGGTTTTGAACGTATACGGCTTTCACGCCTTGAAAGCTTTGTCAATCTCCAATAGTGACCCAACAAAAGCATCCCGGCCATTCGATAAGGATCGAGACGGTTTTGTCATGGCCGAGGGGGCAGGCATCTTAGTTTTGGAAAATTTTGAAAATGCCAAAGCTCGGAAGGCCAAAATGTACGCCGAGATTGTTGGTTATGCCGAGACAGCCGATGCCCACCATATTACTGAGCCAGACGTGAAGGGTGCCATTAATTGTATGAGGTTAGCCCTCAAAAATGCACAGATTTCGCCAGAAGAGGTTGATTTGATCAATACGCACGCGACATCTACACCTAAAGGTGACGTCAACGAAGCCAAGGCAATCATGGAGATATTCGGCCAAGACAATGACAGGCCAATGGTAACAGCCAACAAATCTCAAATCGGGCACGCCTTGGGAGCTGCCGGCGCAATTGAGGCAGTTCTTACCGTACTGTCTCTCAGTAATGATATGGTTCCACCGATACTCAATCTTGAACATCCGAGCGAAGAATGCAAAAAGCTGAATTATGTTCGTGGTAAGGCGGTGTCAGCAGATATCGCCGTAGCTATTTCAAATTCGTTTGGGTTTGGTGGTACCAATGCCAGCTTGGTTTTTAGAAAAGTCACAGAATAAATCGGTTCTACCCCTCAGAACCAGTGCCCCCCGTTTCCTCTAAAAGAATGCCAAACTACTTTTGCGTAGATACCACCCGAGCAGGAGCCACAGGTGTGGTGAAGGTTTGGTTTGTATCGGCTGAAAGCGTCTTGCTTGTGTGGTATTTTTCCCAGAAAGAAAAATGGGTTTTCCCACCTTTGAGATCTGAACACACACGGTAAAACGGTTTCATGTAACCATGTAAACCAGATTAATTCCCACAACATGGTGGTTTTTCGTATTGACAACCATTCTTTTTGTCATAGATTGTATTATTAGTAGTTAGATAGCATCCATCTTACCCACTGAGATAATCATTTACCCTTACTTAAAGCCAGGCAGGTTGCGGGAGGTGAATTATGAAGATGAAATTCGCAAAATTGGTGTTCTCTGTAATCTTAGGTGCCGTGCTCATCAGTTGTGCTGCGCAGAGGGCAGAGGTTCCCTTTCGGCCGTATGATTTCAGTG
>CAYFXH010000082.1:0-10804 GCA_964346905.1 uncultured Desulfobacteraceae bacterium
GGAGGACATCCTCCAAGGTGAGGGGCTCAAAGTAGAGTTTGTCGGAGGTGTCATAGTCGGTACTCACTGTCTCTGGATTGGAATTGACCATGATCGACTGCACTTCCTCCTCACGCAAAGCAAAAGAGGCATGGACACAACAGTAGTCAAATTCGATGCCCTGGCCGATTCGGTTGGGGCCACCCCCGAGAATCATCACTTTGCGGACATCGGTGGGTTGTGATTCATCCTCGGATTCATAGGTGGAATAGTAGTAGGGAGTATAGGCTTCGAATTCGGCAGCGCAGGTATCCACTAGCTTGTAGACCGGTACGATGGAGGTCTCCAAACGACGTTTGCGGATGGCATCAGCATCAGTTCCATTCAGTTCAGCCAAACGGCGGTCGGAAAAGCCGTAGGTTTTGGCCTGTCGCAACAGGTCGTCAGTCAATGGCTGCTGACGCAAGTGATTCTCAAAATCAACAATCTGCTTAATATTGAAGAGGAACCAGGGGTCTATTCTGGTGAGCTGATGTATTTCTTCAAGCTGAATCCCTGCGTTCATAGCAGCGGTCAGGTAAAATAATCGCTCTGAGTTCGGCTCTCGCAGCTTGCGACGAATAAGGCTCAAGGATTCTGCATCTTCGTAAGACTCAGAAGATAGACCGCTGTCCATGGAGTAACGGCCGATCTCCAGGGAGCGAACTGCCTTTTGTAAAGCCTCCTTAAAAGTACGGCCGATGGCCATGGTCTCGCCCACTGATTTCATGGTTGTGGTCAGGGAATCAGGGGTGCGAGAGAATTTTTCAAAGGTCCAGCGGGGAATCTTTACCACGCAATAATCAATGGTGGGTTCGAATGAGGCCAGTGTCTCCCGAGTGATATCGTTGGCGATTTCATCAAGGCTGTAGCCAACAGCGAGCTTGGCAGCGATCTTAGCGATGGGGAAGCCAGTGGCCTTGGAAGCTAGGGCGGAAGAGCGTGATACTCGAGGGTTCATTTCTATAACAACCATCTCGCCATCTTCCGGATTGATGGCAAATTGGATGTTGGAGCCGCCGGTTTCAACCCCTATTTCTCGGATGACAGCGATGGATGCATCCCGCATGGTCTGGTATTCGCGGTCGGTGAGAGTCTGGGCCGGTGCTACCGTTATACTGTCACCGGTGTGAACGCCCATGGGGTCAAAATTTTCGATGGAACAGATGATGACCACATTATCCATGTGGTCTCTCATTACCTCCAGTTCAAACTCCTTCCACCCAAGGACCGACTCTTCCAGCATAATTGTGCCAATCATGCTGGCATCCAAGCCCGCACGCGCCATATCTTCCAAATCCTCCAGGTTGTAGACCACACCGCCGCCGGTGCCTCCCAAGGTAAAGGATGGACGAATAATCAGAGGAAAGCCGATCTCTTCTGCTGCCTGGCGGGCCTCGTCCATGGAGCGGGCTATTCCACTGGCAGGCACCCTCAGGCCGATCTTCTCCATGGCAGCCCGGAAAAGCTCTCGATCCTCCCCCTTTTTGATTACCGGCAAGGAGGCGCCGATTACTTCCACCCCAAAGTAATCAAGCACACCCATCTCGCCCACCGCCACCGCCACGTTCAGGGCTGTCTGGCCCCCCAGGGTTGGTAGCAGCGCCTGGGGTCTCTCCCGTTCAATGACTTTGGCGACGCATTCTGGGGTAATGGGTTCGATGTACGTCCGCTGAGCCATCTCGGGGTCGGTCATGATGGTGGCGGGATTGCTATTAATGAGGACTATCTCGAAACCTTCTTCCCGCAGGGCCTTACATGCCTGAGTGCCGGAATAGTCAAACTCGCAGGCCTGGCTGATGATAATAGGTCCTGAGCCGACTATCAGGATTTTCTGGATGTCTGTTCTTTTTGGCATAACCCTTGTTAAACCTAGGTCATTTCCATGTTGCTCTTAAAGGTGTATTCAATTCAGGCTCAGCTGCCAACGGCGCGACACGGTGACACGGCGAGACGGCGACACGGAGAGGGTGAATAATACAAAAATTTGCATTACCACCGTTTCTTCTCCATCAAAGTGAGAAAATCCTCAAAAAGGTAAGTTGCATCATGAGGACCTGGAGAGGCCTCTGGGTGGTACTGCACAGAAAAGATGGGCAATTTCCGGTGGTGCATACCTTCGAGGGTTTGGTCGTTGAGGTTAATGTGGGTGAGCTCCACATCCTTACCTTTAAGTGACTGGATATCTACGCAGAAACCGTGGTTTTGCGAGGTAATCTCCACCTTGCCAGTGCGCAAGTCTTTCACTGGTTGGTTGCCGCCGCGGTGTCCAAATTTGAGTTTAAAGGTGGTACCACCCATGGCAAGTCCCAGAAGCTGATGGCCCAGGCAGATGCCGAAAATGGGGAGCTCTGGCAGCAAGGACCGGATCGTGTTGATGGCGTAAGTAACGGCGGCAGGATCTCCTGGTCCGTTGGACAGAAAAAGCCCGTCCGGTTCCAGGGCCAGGATATCGGCCGGTCGGGCCTGTGCGGGCAGCACGACGATGTGGCAGTCCCGGCGAGCCAAATTGCGGAGGATGTTGTATTTGATTCCGTAATCGAGGGCTACAACCTTGAAGGGGTGGCTCCGGTCAGGCCAGAGATCAGCGCCAGTCATTCCCGGTTTCCACGGCAAAGGGAGCCGATCTCCAGCCCATACATAGGGAGATGAAGTGGTGACTTTGGCGACCAAGTCGCGACCCACTAGGCCAGGGTAGGCTTGGACTTTATCCAGCAACTCCTCTGGCCGTCTTTCCCCCGAGGCAATGATGCCCTTCATGGCGCCACCGGTACGGATATGTTTGGTAAGGGCCCGGGTGTCGATACCCTCAACACCAAGGACATGTGCCTCATCCAAGAACTCCTTAAGGCTTTTCTGGCTTCGCCAATTACTGGGATAGGGCAAGTACTCGCGGACAATAAATCCCTCCACCTGAATGGCCACTGATTCCATATCTTCGTCGTTAACTCCATAGTTGCCGATGAGGGGATAGGTCATGGCCACAATCTGGCCTTTGTACGATGGATCGGTGAGCACTTCCTGATACCCGGTCATGGCGGTGTTGAAGACCACCTCACCGAGGGCTTCCCCCTCGCCAGCGAAGGTCTGCCCAAAGAATGTTCTGCCATCCTCCAAAACGAGGGTTGCCCGTGATCGGTTGCAATGAACCATACTTGAGAGTTACCTCACTGTGAGTCTGCCGGCAAACGAAATTCGATTTTGGGGACCACTACCATAATCGTTTTCGAAGGGCAAGACAAGTGCTTAAGTGAGGGAAGGACAAGGAAGGTCCGCCCACCCTACATAGGCAAGTCATACTGTTCCTCAGAAGCGGTGCTGATGAGGAAATCCTTGGTTTTATAGACAATTACTGTAGCTTTTCTCAATGCTGCGAAGGTTTCATTTCCCCGTTTAGGCTTGACATGAGTAGTCACACAGGTAAGATAGGGGCAGCACTGACAGCTACCCCCGAGGGGGTTCCCTAAACCGTTCCCGATAGCAAAACAGTACTCAACCATAAATCTGAGCGAATTAGGCCCCAATGGAAGGAGGTGAGACCGTTTATTGAAGGGCCAAATCGTGTTGAACTCACCCAACCTCAAGAGATAGGAGAAAGGTTATGAAGAGAATTGGATTACTTACTCTAATCGCAACCATTTGCCTGGCTCTTGGCCTCATGGTAAGCCCGACTCCCGTTGTAGCCAAGACCACCTTCGTCACCATTGGAACCGGTGGTATCACTGGAGTGTATTACCCAACCGGTGGTGCCATCGCCAGGATCGTTAACAAGAAAAGGAAGGTCTACGGGATCCGCGCTACCGTTGAGTCCACCGGTGGATCGGTCTTTAACGTCAACGCGATCATGGCCGGTGATCTGGAATTCGGTGTGGTCCAGTCTGACCGCCAGTTTCAGGCCATCAATGGTCTGGCAGAATGGAAGGACAAAGGCCCCCAGAAGGATCTGCGGGCTGTATTCACCATCCATCCGGAATCCATAACCCTGGTGGCTGCTGATGATTCGGGTATCAAAACCATCCAGGATCTGAGGGGCAAAAGGGTTAACATCGGTAACCCCGGCTCCGGCCAACGGCAGAATTCCATTGACGGGCTGCATAACGCCGGTATCGACTACAACAGGGACCTGAAGGCGGAGGGGGTCAAGGCGGCTGAGGCGCCCGGGTTGCTCCAGGACGGCCGCATTGATGCCTTCTTTTACACCGTGGGCCATCCAAGTGGGGCCATCAAGGAGGCCACCGCCGGCAGGCGGAAAGTCCATTTTGTCCCTATTACTGGTGTTGACAAGCTGCTGGCGCAATATCCTTACTACGCCAAGGCGTTTATCCCCATCAAACTCTATCCAGGTGCCACCAACAAGAGTGATGTGGAGACCTTTGGGGTGAAGGCCACCTTCGTTACTTCGGCCAAAGTGCCTGATGATGTGGTCTACGCCATTACCAAGGAGGTTTTCGACAACTTTGAGCCCTTCAAAAAGCTGCATCCCGCTTACCAAGTCCTGACCAAGCAGAACATGCTTGAAGGTATGTCAGCTCCCATCCATCCGGGCGCCATGAGGTATTACAAAGAATCTGGCTTGGACAAGTACCTGAAAAAATAATAGAAGGCGGCGGGACATTCCCGCCGCCTTGTTGCTTCAATCCGCAAAATCCCCGCTCATGAGCTGGGTTTCCGGTCTGGCTATACGGAAAGGGTGGAGGTGGTGGGAAAACACATCCTGCCCTCCAATATTTCATTATTCCACTATAGCATCATATAGGCAGAATCCCGGTTCCATTTACACAATAGAGGCTAACAATGTGTTGATTCTTGCAAAGGCCAGGTGATTGAAATGACTGAGGTCGAGAAGCACGAAAAGGAAGAGAGTTTTGAACTGGCAAAGAAGTTGGCTGAGGAAGAAGAGGGCGTGGGCCGAATACCGAAAGGTGCTTCTAGATTTGTTATTCCCACCATTGCGGTAATCTGGTCATTTTTTCAGCTGTCCATCGCCAGTTGGCTCATCCTGGACACGGTTTTCATCAGGGCCATTCACCTGGGCTTTGCCCTACTGATCGTTTTTTTGAACTATCCTCTCTTCAAAAAGACCCGTTTTGGCCTTACATTCCTCTCCGCCACTGATAGGATCCCAATCTTCGACTATGTCATCGCTATCTTCGCTGCCTTTTCAGCCTTATATATCGTGATTGACTTCGCCGGGATCATTACGCGCTACGGTGCCCCCAACACCCGGGACCTTGTTTTCGGACTGGCCCTGACGGTCCTGCTCCTGGAAGCATCGCGCCGGGTAATTGGCCCGGCCCTTCCCGCCATTGCCACGGCCTTTATCGCCTACGCCTTTCTCGGGCCTTACATGCCTGACCTCATTGCTTTCAAAGGGGTTTCCCTGGATCGATTCATGGGCCAGATGACCATGTCCACTGAAGGCATCTACGGCATCCCCCTGGATGTGTCGGCCACCATTGTTTTCTTGTTTGTCCTCTTTGGGGCCATGCTGGACAAGGCAGGGGCGGGCAGGTATTTTATCAATCTTGCCTTGAGTCTTCTGGGAGGTTTTAAGGGGGGACCGGCCAAGGCTGCCATTCTAGGCAGTGGGCTGACCGGCCTGGTATCCGGTTCCAGCATCGCCAACATTGTTACCACCGGTACCTTCACAATACCCTTGATGAAGAAAGTGGGATATCCGGCCAAGAAGGCTGCGGCCGTGGAGGTGGCGGCCAGCACTGACGGCCAGCTCGCCCCCCCCATCATGGGTGCCGCGGCCTTTATTATTGCCGAGTATGTCAATGTTCCTTACATCGCGGTGATCAAAGCAGCAGCAATCCCTGCCTTTGCCTCCTACGCCGCGCTGTTCTACATCACCCACATTGAGGCCTCCAAACTCGGTTTGATGGGCATACCCCGGGCAGAATTGCCGCCATTTTTTAAAACGCTACTCGGCGGCGCCCATTACCTCCTCCCCCTCTTTCTACTGCTTTATGAATTGATTGTAGTGCGACATTCTCCCGAGCTGGCCGCCTTCCATGCCATCTGGGTCATGGCTGCGGTTATGCTTTTTCAGAATCCGGTTAAAGCCTACTTCAACAAACAGCCCATTGGCGCGGCCTTCAAGCAGAGCGTCGTTGAAATTTTTTCTGCGTTGGCAGCTGGTGGCAGAAATATGGTTTCGGTGGCGCTGGCCACAGCCGCCTCGGGTATCATCGTTGGGGTGGTGGCCATGGGTCTCGGTGGGCTCATCACCCAAATCATCGACACCCTCTCCGGGGGCAACATCTACATGCTGCTGGTCATTACCGCAGTTGCCAGCCTGGTCATCGGTATGGGACTTCCCACCACCGCCACTTACATTGTTATGGCTTCACTCACAGCGCCTGCTATCGTTGAGATTGGCGGGATGTACGACTTCATCGTTCCGTTGATGGCTGCCCACCTTTTCTGCTTTTACTTCGGCATTCTGGCCGATGACACGCCACCTGTGGGTCTGGCTGCCTACGCCGCCGCGGCCATTGCCAAATCGGACCCCATCCCCACGGGAATCCAGGGGTTCATGTATGATATCCGCACGGCCATTTTGCCCTTCATGTTCATCTTCAACAGTGATCTTATCTTGCACAATATACATAGCTGGCCAGCAGGGCTGCTGATTTTTGCCATGGCCTGTATGGGGAACTTTGCCTTTGCCTCGGCTACTCAAGGGTGGTTAGTGGCAAAGAACAGGTTCTACGAAATACCCCTGCTCCTGGCCACCACCTTCATTCTGCTACGGCCTGACGGTGTTGCAAGTTTGCTTGGAGTTGCCTATGAGAAGCGCTACTGGATGTACCTCATAGGCCTTGCTGTTTTTGGCCTGATCTACCTGCTGCAAAGACCGAGGAGGCCAAGAGTTCCGGCTCCTGTCACGGCATAAGGTAGACCAGAAGGGGGTCTTTGCTAAAGAGAGTTAATAGCCACGAAGTACGCTAGGAACACAAAGGAGTTATGGCAAAGCGCATAGCGCCAAGCGCAGAGCGCAAAAGCTAAAATCTTTTGCTTTGCGTTAATCGTGTGCTTTGTGGTTTTGGATCCATCCTGCCGCAACCGCATATACATCGGCAAGCGGTGTCGATGGTTCTCAAGGAGAGGAAAGATGTTAAGGCTTCGAGCTTTGAGCTTTTGCTTCATGGCGGTTTTTTTCATATGCAGTGTCTCATCGACGGTTGCCGGGGAGCGTTTTACCGATAACGGCGATGGTACGGTGACCGACCATCAGCTGGGAGTGATGTGGGCCAAAAATGACAATCAGGGCGACATTGATTGGCGACAAGCTGAACGGTATTGCAAGTGGACTTTCCCGTACCTCATACCCACCAGATATGATAATTGGCGCATGCCCACCATTGAAGAGCTTCAAAGCCTCCACGTGCGCGACAAAGAGTATAAAGGATATGAGACTGATTGCGGCAGGAAGGTCAAGATCGTTTCCGAGATCAGACTCAGCTGCGGCTGGGTCTGGGCATCAGAGCCCATGACCATAGACTTCGAGTTGAAGGGCAGGAAAGAGACTGAGAAGAAGAAGCAGGTAAAAGTAAGGACTATAAGCGCGAGGCTTTTTAACTTTCAGCGAGGATATCCATATACTGACCTCATGCGACACACAAGAGCCTACAGGGCTTTGCCTGTTCGGGATTTGCAGGAGGGGAAGTAGGTGGAGGAGAGATCATGCCTGAAGTGAACAAAATCTTGGCGGCCATATGTTTCTCGGAATACTGTGGGGATACGTTTGCCTATGCAACTAGGTTGGCGGACCAACTAAACGCCAAGCTGATTGTGGCAAATGTCATTGATGGAAGGGATGTGAGTGCAATCAGCAAGATTGAATCCATGGGCTATAGCATAAGTGCTATGGACTACGTCGAGGGCGTGAAAGAAGAGCGGAAGGCGGAACTCAAGAAGATGATAGCTAAGTCTGGATTTTCCAAAGATAAGGTGAAGTTGTACTTTAAAGTGGGTCATCCTTTTGAGAAGCTCATTAAAGTGGTTACAGACGAAGGTGTTGACTTGGTGGTCATGGGATCCAAGGGCCAAAGCGATCACCCCCG
Organism: uncultured Desulfobacteraceae bacterium; assembly: GCA_964346905.1. Taxonomy (GTDB): domain Bacteria; phylum Desulfobacterota; class Syntrophobacteria; order BM002; family BM002; genus BM002. The sequence continues at coordinate 8,091 of CAYFXH010000082.1, forward strand.
GTTGCTGACGGGATCCGTGGCTGAAAAGATGTTCCGGCACTCTCCTGTGAGTGTTGTATTTTACAAAAAGAAAAAGTAGGAAATTAGCTCCGCTCTGAAGCGAGCCCGAATAATAGTTCACCACGATTACAATGGTCGAGGATAAAGGACTAAAAACTGCAGAAGAGCTACTGAGAGAAGAGCGGGCTGAAATGCGCAGTCTGCGGCCTCTCGAACGCTACACAGTCGGAATTGTCGCCGTCACCTGGGCGCTTTTCCAACTGGCACTCCCAAGTTTTCTCGTCATCGACAGCACCCAAGAAAGGGCGATCCATCTCGCCTTCGCCATATCCCTCCTCTTTCTCCTGATGCCATGCATCAAAGAGCGAAAGAAATATCTCGGCTATCTTTCCGTCCTCGACCGAATTCCTATTATCGACTACATTTGCGCGGCAATAGGTGCCTTTACCGCCCTTTACCTGGCAATTTTCTATGAAGATCTTGCCATGCGGGCCGGGTCGCCCATCTTCGTGGACCTCGTGGCCGGGACCGTCCTGGTGGTATTGCTTCTCGAGGCTACGAGAAGAATAATCGGTCCGGCTCTGTCTGTTATCGCCCTTATGTTCACGTTGTACGCTTTCTTGGGACCCCATATGCCCGACATCTTTGCCTTCAAGGGGGTTTCACTCAGCAAGTATCTGAGCAATATTTCTCTTTCAACGGAAGGTATCTACGGCATTCCCCTTGGGGTCTCCTCCGCCATTGTCTATCTGTTTGTGCTCCTGGGCGCATTGTTGGACCGGGCGGGCGCAGGCAGGTTCTTCACAGATCTCGCTCTTTCCTTTCTAGGCCGGTTCAAGGGCGGGGCGGCAAAGGCTGCCATAGTGGCCAGCGGTGCCACCGGCCTTGTTTCCGGCTCCAGCATTGCCAACATCGTTACTACTGGCCCCTTCACCATACCGTTGATGAAGAAAATCGGTTACCCGCCAAAGAAGGCAGCGGCAGTCGAGGTTGCCGCCAGCACGGACGGTCAGTTGATGCCACCGATCATGGGGGCGGCGGCGTTTATCATTGCCGAGTATGTTAACGTACCGTACATCCAGGTGGTAAAGGCAGCCGCCATCCCGGCTTTTGCTTCCTATTTCGGGCTCTTCTGCATAGCTCACCTAGAGGCATCAAAACTGGGCATTGAGGGCCTTCCTCCTGAAGACATCCCCAGCTTCTGGGAAACGCTGAAAAGTGGAGCACATTACTTACTGCCACTGGGAGTGTTGCTGTATGAGCTCGTCTACCTAAGGCATTCCCCTGAACTAGCAGCCTTCAGGTCAATACTGCTTTTGTTTGTGGTTATCTTCTACCAGGAAATAAGAAGAGCGATCTTGGTGAAAGCGGGAATTGGCTCTGCTTTTAAAAATGGATTTTTGCTTATCATAGATGGCTTTATTCAGGGCTCGAAGAATATGATGTCAGTGGCCCTAGCCTGTGCTTCGGCGGGAATAATCGTCGGTGTGGTTAATATGGGAATAGGGGGAATGATAACTGGCTGGGTGGAAATTCTATCCATGGGAAATATCTTCCTCCTGATGCTCATTACTGCCGCAGCGAGTCTTATCATCGGCATGGGCCTTCCCACCACCGCCACCTATATCGTCATGGCCTCGCTCACGGCTCCGATCATCGTCGAGGTGGGATCGCTTTTTGACTTTATTATTCCCCTCATGGCTGCTCACCTGTTCTGTTTCTATTTCGGTATCTTGGCTGACGATACACCACCGGTGGGTCTGGCGGCCTATGCCGCCGCTGCCATAGCTGAGTCTGAACCCATACCCACCGGCATCCAGGGCTTTCTCTACGACATCCGTACTTCTTGTAGCGCTTTCATGTTTGTATTCAATCCGGAATTGATACTCCACAACATCAATAACTGGCCCCAGGGCATTCTCATATTCGTCATGTCCTTGATCGGCATGTCCTCTTTTGAGTGTTTTGCCCAGGGGTGGTGTTTGGTTAAAAACAAGGTGTATGAAATTCCTTTCTTTCTGGCGGCATGGTTTACCCTCTTCCACCCGGGTGGCGTCGCCACCCTATTCAATGTCGATCAATCCATGAAGTATTACTTCTACCCCCTCGGCATAGCCATTTATGCTTTCGTGGTATTCATCCAGAAATTGCGGAAGATGGCGGTGGAAAGGGCCAGTAAACAGATCGCATAGCCCAAACCGCAGAGCCTCATATCATTTATCATTTCGCATTTATCATTTCGCATTTGACATTTCACATTTCTCATTTTCAACTGTATTACATTGAGAGATTAGTTATATCATTCAATATGCAGTGATGCATGAGCAATGAGAGATGAGAAATGAAGTGGGTTAGTCTCTCCGTTTGGTCACCAGCCGCAGTGCAAGAGGGTGTGGTCAACTTTCTGGTGGAACATACAAGCCGGGGCGTCAAACTCGAAGGAGAATGGATAACAGCCTACTGCCGTGAGGGCAAAGAAGCGCGGGTTTGCCAGCAACAGTTAAACCGTTACTACCAGGGTCTACAGCAACTGTACCCGGACTTGCCGGCCCTGAAAGTGCTTCAGGAAACTCTGCAGGAGGAAGATTGGGCAGAAACCTGGAAGGTTTTTTTTGAACCTATTCATGTTGGCAAAAACATTGTGGTGAAGCCCACCTGGGAGACGCATGAGGCAAGCCCAGGACAGGTGGTTGTAGAGATCGATCCGGGACGAG
>CAYFXH010000082.1:10814-20635 GCA_964346905.1 uncultured Desulfobacteraceae bacterium
ACAGGCAAACACCCGAGCACATTTCTGTGTATCGAAATACTCGAGCAGATTCTCGTGCCAACTGAAGTGGGCTCAGCCCCTTCTGTATTGGATGTGGGCACCGGCAGCGGGATTCTTGGGATTGTCGCGGCGCGGCTGGGGGCAAACCGGGTTTTGGGCATCGACATCGACCCCGAAGCACTGGAGGTGGCAACGGGAAACCTGGAATATAATGAGGTCGGAGGGGTCATGTCTGTGAGTGCTACTCCCCTTGATCGGGTGGAGGAGACTTTCGACCTGGTGGTGGCCAATCTCAGCGCATCCGTCCTTACCGAAATGACTGGCGAGCTGGTCAAGCACGTTTCTAGAAAAGGGTTGTTACTCCTTTCGGGTATCCTGGCAGACCAGGTAGAGGAGGTTGCCAACTGCTTCCAGACTCATTACTTTAAGAGGGTGAAGAGTTGGTCTAGGGAGGAGTGGCAGGCGATTCTCTTAAGACGAAAAGGAAAAGCATAGGGCACAGAGCAGAGGGCATAGAGCAAAGACAGTAAAAGGTAAGCGCTATGCTCCATTAAATTAGCCGGAAAAAGTGGGGGCTTAATTATGACCAAAGCTGGTTCATCTCAGAAAAGCGAAAGGATTACTCTCAATGAGGATGGAACCCTAAGTGTACCTGATAATCCCGTTCTGATTTTCATTGAGGGGGACGGGATTGGTCCGGATATCTCCAGGGCGGCCGTTCAGGTATTCGATGCAGCAGTTGCGCGGGCATATGGCGGTCAAAGAGAGGTGCAATGGCAGGAGGCATTAGCTGGAGAGAAAGCCTTTGCGGAAACCGGCCAATGGTTACCGGAAGAGACCTTGCAGATGTTGCGCCGGTACGTTGTGGGCATCAAAGGCCCCCTTACCACACCGGTGGGTGGTGGCATCCGCAGCCTGAACGTTACCCTGAGGCAGGTTCTCGACCTCTATGCCTGTGTGCGTCCGGTTCGCTACTATAAAGGAGTCCCGGCGCCGGTTCGTTCCCCTGAAAAGGTGGACATGGTTGTTTTCCGGGAAAATACAGAGGATGTCTATGCCGGGATTGAGTGGCCGGCGGGTTCGGTTGAGGCCAACCGGTTGGCTAGCTACATCAAAGAGCACCTGAATCGGGAAATCCGGCCTGACTCCGCCATCGGCATTAAGCCCATGAGTAGGGAGGCAAGTCAGAGGCTGGTGCGGCGGGCCATTCGTCATGCCCTTGATCAAGGCTACCAAAGCGTTACCCTGGTGCACAAAGGCAACATCATGAAGTACACGGAAGGCGCTTTTCGCCAGTGGGGATACGAATTGGCAGAGGCGGAATTTCCAGAACAAACGGTCTCCGAGACGGATGTTTACGAAACGCATGGAGGAAAACAGCCACCGGGCAGGGTGGTTATTAAAGACAGAATTGCGGACATGATGTTCCAGCAAGCGCTGCTGCGGCCAGATGAGTACGACGTTCTGGCGATGCCAAACCTGAACGGTGATTATCTCTCCGACGCTTTGGCAGCACAGGTGGGAGGATTGGGAATGGCGCCAGGGGCGAACATCGGCGACGAGACCGCTGTGTTCGAGGCCACCCACGGCACCGCCCCCAAGTATGCTGGTCAGGACAAGGTCAACCCGAGTTCCCTTATCCTCTCCGGAGCGATGATGTTTGACTACTTGGGCTGGAGAGAGGTGGGTGATCTCATTCGCACCGCTTTAGAAGCGACCGTCTTAGCGGGAGTGGTTACCTACGACCTGGCGAGACAGATGAGTGAGGTTAGAGAAGTTAAGTGCTCCGAGTTTGCCCAAGCAATCGTCGAGCGCATGTAAGGAGCACAGGGCATAGGGCATAGAGCATGGGGTCAAACAAACCAGCGCTCAATACAATCACTGCCCAAATGCAAAAATGGGCCCTGCGGCTGCCACCGCTTGCTGCCAGGCTGGCACAGGATATGCTTTTTTTTGTCTATCCACAAGGTTGTGCGGGTTGCAGTCGACCGTCTCCCTCTGAGGAGTCAGAAGCTTTCTGTCCGGACTGTGTAAAGATTCTGGATCTGATCCGGGCACCATATTGCCCAGGGTGCGGTATTCCATTGGAAACTCCACACCCTCACCTCTGCGGTGACTGCCTCGGAGGTACTCACTATTTCGACCGGGCGCGGGCAACGGGCCTGTATCGGGGGTTGGTTCGGGAGGTCCTTCATCGCTTTAAGTATGGGGGGCAGACTTTTCTGGTTAGACCTCTAGCACAAATGCTAACTGCATCAGGAAAGGAACTTACCCGTCTGCACAACGTTGACCTCATTGTACCGGTTCCTTTACATCCCCGCCGGTTACGGCAACGGGGCTTCAACCAGTCTGCCTTGCTTGCTCGACGTTTGGGCTCCACCTTAGGAATATCCGTAGACTATTCCAACCTGAAGCGCTTTCGCTGGACTGAGCCGCAAACTGGTCTGAGCCACAGGCAGCGAGCGGCAAACGTCAAAGGTGCGTTTAAGCTGACCAGACCAGAAAAGATGCGGGGGAAAGTCATACTTCTGCTGGATGATGTACTAACCACTGGTGAAACGGTGAACCAGTGTACCCGGGTGTTGCAAAAAGACGGCAGGACGAGTGAAGTCGTCATACTTACTGTTGCGCGGACCGTGACCTGGTGAGAGCTGTAGGTTTTCAATTTGCAAGCATTTCTCAGACAATCGATGTGGGATGTGGGATGTGAGATTTAAGATTGCAGATTGCAGATTTCAGATTGCGGATTGAGGATCGCATAGCGCATAGCGCAGAGCGCAGAGCGCATGGCGCATAGCGTACAAATATAGGTGTAAAATACCCTGAGCCTTGTACCCTGAGCCTTGTACCCTGAACCTTGTACCTTGAACCTTATACCTTGAACCTTATACCTTATACCCTGTACCTCAACTACTGACTACTGGATAAACCTCTCGTATGCTATAGATAAGGTGGAGGAGCCATGTTGGATGCGGCGGAAAAGGTTCTTGATCGTGATACTTTGAAGCACAAGGTGGAGGCGCTCCGGAAAGCAGGAAAAAGAGTGGTCTTTACCAATGGCTGCTTCGACCTTCTCCACATTGGACACGAACGCTGTCTCCAAATGGCTAGCCAGCAGGGGGACTGCCTGGTGGTGGCGGTTAACAGCGACAGCTCGGTGCGGCAAATCAAGGGACCGGGCCGTCCCATGGTTCCGGAGGACCAGCGAGCCGAGGAGGTGGCGGCACTGGGTTGCGTCGACTGGGTGACCGTCTTCGATGAACCCGATCCCCTAGTTCTGATTAAGCTGCTCAAACCAGATGTCCTGGTCAAGGGTGCCGATTGGCCGGAGAAGGAGATTATAGGAGCACCGGAGGTTAAAGCGGTCGGCGGCAAGGTGGTACGGATTCCTCTGGTGCCAGGTATCTCAACCAGCGATATTTTGAAGAAAGTTCGGACAGTAGCTGGCAAGAAAACCAAGCAAGAGACATAGTGCAAACAGCACAGAAGCAGTGGCAAAAGGCTCAAAGAATAAACCAATATTCTATTTGGTGCTTTTCCTTGTACCTTGCGCCTTCCACCCTATGCCTTGCGGGCCAGCAAATGGGCGGAAGCAAGGGGACCGTAATCGCTTTTCATGCTTAGCTGCCACCAGGAAAACCCTTGGGCCTCCAGTAAATCGTCATATTCTCTAGCAGTGAGTGCGCCGGCAACGGACCAACTCCAGGCATTCTCGAGCCCATCAGTAATGGGCTCCATGGGTCCCACACGGATAAGGTCAGCCAGAACCAGGTAACCGCCGGGTTTGAGGACCCGATATATTTCTGCCAGGACTTCCTCCTTATTGACCATCACATTGAACGAGCCGTTAGCTGTAACGAGGTGGACGCTCTGTCGCTGCAGAGGGAGCCGTTCACCATCACCGGCCACCCAGTGACAGCAGAGCTTTGAGTGTGCGGGGACATACTTTTTGGCCAGCCGCAGCAGTTCGTTGGTGATGTCTATGCCAATCACTCGCCCCGGCGGCTGCAGAGAAAGCGCAGCCACCTGACTGTCGATACCCACACCGCAGCCCAAATCAATCACCGTCCACCCAGGCTCGAGATTGATCTCTTCAAGCGGATTCCCACAGCCAGCAAATAGGTCCCACGCTTTTTGGGGAATGGGTAACCTGGCCGTATCGTAGCCGAGAGCGCGAGCCAAATTTTCACCGCAAACAATGGGGACGTCACTGAGGTTGGCAGTGCCAATAGTCGCCAGCCGCTTATACAGCTTACGAACATGGGCCTTGATCTTCTGATTTGCCAGTGACGCGGGAGCCATCTGAGTTCCTTCACTACTCCGATGCTTCATTCTTGCTCAGGCTGGCATTATGGCAAAGAGGAACCAAAGAAGCAATCGTCTGACCATTTTCGGTTCTTTACAGGAATGGGTAGCACTGATATAATCCTATCAAGCCACTATATGTTGGGGAGGTAGCCCATGAAACTATCCACCAGAGGCAGGTACGGTACTCGCATGATGTTGGACCTGGCAGCCCACCACGATCAGGGGCCAACCCCGCTGAGAGAGATTGCCAAGCGACAGGATCTATCCGTAAAATACTTGGAGCAGTTGATCATCCCGCTCAAAGCCGCTGGTTTCATCCGGAGTGTCCGTGGAGCCAGGGGCGGATATACCCTGGCGCGAAAACCTGACAAGATCAGCGTGGGGCAAATCATCGAGACTCTCGAAGGAGGTTTGTCCCTGGTAGATTGTGTGGCAGATCCCGAGATTTGCGAGCGCGAACCGGAATGTCTTACTCGGGACATCTGGCTTCGTATGAGCCAGCGGTTAATGGAAGAGCTCTCCTCTCTGACTCTCCGAGACGTCCTGAGTGGCAAGAAAATACCATCAACCTCTGCATGAGAGAAATTGGTGGGATCCATGCACCTGCGGTTTCTCTATTCCCAAGCATTCGTGGAGAAACAGGAGGTGAGTCGCATCCCCCTCAACCCCTTCCCGTGTTACAGTCATTTCTTGTTCGGTCCCTCCACACCCCTGTGCTATAGTGATGAAAATGGTCCATTTACAATAGCGTTTCACCAAAAATTAGGTGGAACGTGATTACAATTCTTGAGGAAGGAGGAGAGTGATGGCTATTCGGGTGCTCATAGAGAGAAAAATTGTCCCCGAAAATGAACTTGCCTTGAACAACCTGCTGATGAAGCTGCGAGGCAAGGCCATGCTAGCCAAAGGATATATCTCTGGGGAGACCTTGCGTTCCTTGGAAGATCCCAATGACTATTTGGTAATCAGTACGTGGAATACTCTCGATGACTGGAAAAGCTGGGAAGCGGACAACGAGCGACAAGATATTCAGAAGGGAATCGATAGCCTGTTGCGTGCCCCTGCCGTTCAGCGAATCTTTGTTTACGACTAGAGATTAGTGCTCACAAGATAGCGGTGGGCGCACAGCATTCACGCGAGGAAGGGCTTAGGCGAGAAAAGCCAGAAAAGGTGTCAGAGTTGGGGGGTGCTGGGGTCGAGCGATGGGTGACGTAACCAATAAAAAACGAAATCTTATCAAGGTGACTGTCTGGCTCACCTGTGTCGCTGGCCGAACCTGTGCAACGGACAACGGGCTACTGGCGATCTACACCTAAGAATCGTTCTTGTTCACTGAAAATGCAGCCGCAATATTCCTGCCGGTAGAGATTCAATTCTTTGGATTTTTGTATGCCTTCCTGCCATCCCTGGCGCAAGTCTCGATAGTGAAAAGGGATTCCGTACCGCCTCCCAGCCTCGTCGCCCAGTTGCTGAACGAGTTCATGATCCTGCATCTTGCTGTAGAGGAGAGTTGTCGTAAAGCCATCCATGCGACTCTTTTTTGCTAGTTTGGCAGCTGCGTCTAACCGGAGATGGTAGCAATAGTGGCAGCGGTGCGATTCCCGGAAGACCACCTCCCGCAAAAAGCTAACCACATCGTATTCATCTCGATAAATTACCTCTAAACCGACATCTCCAGCTAACTGCTGAACCGCTTCCAAACGACGACGATATTCCTGATAGGGGTGAATGTTGGGATTATAGAAATAACCGAAAACCCGACACCCTTCACCCTCTAGCACTTGAAGAGGATGGATGGAACACGGGGCACAGCACATGTGAAGGAGAACGTTCAAAATGGCTCCTTGTTGTTAGCAATAGAGCTTCAAGCCAATGGTTGCTAAGAGCTGGGCTATGTATCAGCGGTTTAGCCAGTTTAGCCGGTTTAGCCAGTTTAGTCGGTTGGCCGGAAGCCGTTTAAATCGTGGATATTCTAACATGAATCTTGAAGAAGAAAAGTGCATAGAGATAGTAGCGCATTAAACTTCAGGACAGGTAAAACAGCCAACTTTGCGAACCGGCTCAACCGGCCCACAGGCAAGACTGACTAAACCGGCTAAACATCACTTGAGTAACTGCTGGGCGGCGATGTGAATCGGATCCCAGGCGCCGGAGAAAGGCGGCGCGTAGGCCAAGTCCACATAGGCCAATTCTTCTAAAGAGAGGCCGCCGGTCAAGGCAGTCGCCAGCGCATTGATTCTCGAGACCACACCATCGCCTCCAACGGCTTGGGCTCCAAGAAGACGGCCGTTTTCAGTATCGGCTACCAACCGGATCTGGAGCTCACTACTCCCCGGAAAGCTGTACCCTTTGGAAACACCTTGAATGGTAACCGAGGCTGCGTTCATGCCCGCCTCCCGGGCTTCTTCTTCTGTTAAACCGGTGCTGGCAACTTCGAGACCGAAAACTTTGAAGCATATGGACCCTACAATACCTGGAAAGGAGAGGTTCTGACCGCCGATGTTGGCTCCGGCGATGCGTCCTTGCTTATTCGCTATGTCTCCTAGTGGAGCATGAACCCGTCTCTGGCTAATGCGGTGATGGCTTTCACAGCAATCCCCGGCCGCATAAATAAATGGCACATTGGTCTGCATGCGACGGTTTACCGCAATGGCGCCAGTGGGACCCAAATTGAGTCCAGCCTCGGAGGCAAGGGAGATCTCCGGAACCACACCGATACCAAGGAGAACCAAATCGGTTCCCAAAAGGCCCCTGCTCGTCTGGACCATAATTCCTTCTGCGGGGGACGGTTCAAATCCCTGGAGATCGGTATCACCCATAAAGGTTACCCCATTGCTTTCCAGTTCTATGAGAATCTGTTCAGCAAAATCTTCCCCAAGTCTACGCAATGGAAGGTCTTTTCGATAAACCACAGTGGTCTCCAGCCCGAGACGTCTAAAAGCTTCACATACTTCGAGAGATATCAGTCCTGCTCCCACTACCACAGCCCGCCTGGCCTGGCGCTCTTCAATGAACCTTTTGATGCGGATGGCCTCAGCAACATTTCGCAAACAGAAGATCCCTTCGAGGTCCTCCCCAGCAACCCCAGGAAGCCGGGGAGTCGCGCCGGTAGCTACCACCAAGTAGTCAAAATCCAGAGTGTCGCCGCTGGTTATTTCCACCATCTTCTCTTCAGGTCGGATGGCTGCCACCCTGGTGTGGAGCTTTACATCAATACCCGACTTGGCAAAAGCCTCAGGTGTACGGGCAATCAGCCGGGCTTGATCCCTGATTACATCTCCGATGTAATAGGGGGTAGGTCAGGCAGAGAAGGAGACGTGCTCACCCGCCTCCACTATGGTAACCTCCAGGTCGGGATCAACGCGCTTTGCCTTAGCGGCTGCGCTGGGCCCACCAGCTCCACCACCCACTATTATGAGTTTTCCTGGCATAACTAGTCTCCTAAGATGTGTGATGTGAGATGTGAGATGTGGGAGCCAACACTTTCGCCAAGTATCCATTCAGGATCGCCCATCGCATATCACATATCCCACATCGGGCCTTCTTACCTCCAATGAAGAGAGATTGCTAGCTCAACTGTTGGAGCAGCCACTGGTGTATCACCTCCTCTAATTCTCTCTGATGGCTGCGGAAGCGGTGATCTGCACCGGCAATCTTGCTCACCGTAACCTGGGTCTCAGCCCTGGCGCGTTTGTGAAGTTGATCTGCCAGCTCCGGGTCTGCCAACCGATCTGCGAGGCCGTGAACTATGAGGACGGGCTGGGAAACGCGGGCGATATTCGTGAACGGATCGGAGCGAGTTTCCGGTCCTCTTAAGCTTACCACATGGTTGGCTGTATAAAGGGTCTTGCCGAGGGGGCCAAGATTAATAAGCATCCAGGTGTCACCTTTACCCTCAGCTTTCAGTTCCTGGGCGCGGTGAAGCACTTGAGATGCTGCATCCCGGCCGAATATCTTTACATTCCACTGAAACAAGTTTCCTGGAGGGCCGGTAAGGATTATTCCAGTGATCCGCTGATCCCTTGTTTCTGCCTGATAGTAGAGTACCCGGTTCGTTCCCATGCTATGGCCATAGAGGAAGAGTGGTTTGTGCCTTCGTCGAGCCATTTCATCCACGCCTGCGGTAATATCTTGCAGGTTTTCCTCAAATAGGTTCTTTTTGGAGCCCAAGTCATGGTCGCGCATGTTCAGTGCCAGGGTGGCAAAGCCACGTGCAGTCAGGGCTTCGGGAAGAAAATCCATGATTCCTGAGTAGAAATTGCCACCGTAGCCGTGCACCATTACCACACCGGCTTTGATTCCGGTGGAATGGGGCTCGCGCACGACGCCGTTCAACCAGACACCATCTGCAGTCCGCAGTTTTACCAACTCGGTCCGAACTTCATTCTCAGTCTTGGCGCAGGCTGAGTAAGAGAGAACGACAGCAAGCGCAATCCATGCCAGGAGAGATGGTTTAGTTGATCGCATTATTGTCTGACTCTTGACATGAAAGATGGTGTTTCACTGGTGCATTATGGTGGAGATAACGTGGAGGGATATCACACCTGACAGTGGTCCAGGGCAGTATCATTTTTGCTTGGCCGGTGCGGACTTCGGTGGGACCAGTAGGGTCGAAGTAACTTTTGCGCGCCCCAGGGATCCGTCTAGCCGCGAACCGATTGTTTCATAGAAAACGCAAAACAAACAGTTGTTTACCCCAAAAAAGTAAAATGCATCATACTTACGGCGCCAGACCTCCAAAGAGCCAGGCAGGATCCACCGCAAAAGTCTCTCTCAGGGTTTCAAGATTTTCCGGAGTAAGCTGCCTTTTCCCAGCTTCCACGTCCTCCAGTTCCTTTTCACTAATACCCAGCTTCTGAGCAAGTACGGTTCGAGTAAGGCCGCGGACCTCTCTGAAGTTCTGGAGACGCTTACCAACTTCCTTGCTATCGACATCGGTTTTCATGCTGATCCTTTCTTTTCACAGTCGGCCAAACTGGCAGGTGTTTTAAGTTACCCAAATTTTGAGATAGACCATAATCTAACACACATGAAAGTTTGGGTAAAATTCTTTCCCAGTCAGATGGTATTGGTTTTACGTTGCTAAGTGGTCAGGCTCCGGGTGGGATCGGCCAGAGACCTTAAGCCACCGTACAAATCTTTGCCAGGAAAGGGCGGAAGATGAATCTAGCGGAATGAATCCACTTGAGAGTCCAAAAACAGACATATGCAGGCCGAGTAAAGAATCCAGGCCCAAGGGGCTTTGCTCTGAGCTGCCCCCATGACGCAAAGCGCTAAGCGCAGAGCGCAAAGCGAAAAACTATCAATGTCAGACCTATATTTGCACGCTATGCGCCATGCGCTATGCACTATGCGACAAGGAACCGCAGAATATCGAAGTGAAAAACATTATCTTCTTCTTTTCAAAAACTTCTGCTGTTCGAAATTCCTTGTTCGACCTGCCCGCCATCGCGAGCCCGCCCGCCATCGCGAGGCTTCAGCCGAGGCGGACGGGCCGCTCAGGCGAGGCGGGC
>CAYFXH010000083.1:0-12575 GCA_964346905.1 uncultured Desulfobacteraceae bacterium
AACCCGTGTCTTCGGCGTGAGAGGCCGATATCCTAGACCGCTAGACGATGGGACCGCGAAACTAAGTTATATGTTATTAGTTATTGGTTATTAGTATCAAGAGCAAGGAACTATGGTTCAGGGGATACAGCAAGCCTGATGATTCTTTCCCCAATAACAAATAACAAATAACTGATAACTTTTCAAAGCCCTTAATGGCTGGGGGAGGAGGATTCGAACCCCCGTAGCATGATCCAGAGTCATGCGTCCTACCGCTAGACGATCCCCCAACGGCGGTAGAAACTAAACTATAGTCGTTCGAAAGTCAAGGGGCAAGTCATCACGGCATGGAGCATGGAGCTCAAATGCCAATAGATCTTTAGCTATTGAGGTTAGTCGGGTTGCGAATTGAACTCTATGCTCTTTGCCCTATGCTTTATAGTGACAAAGTGCTTGACAAACCGAAGGCTTTTTTTATACTTACGACTTCAATCTTCACAAGAATCTCATTAGTGTCCATCTGGAAGTTTCGTACGGACACTAACAAAGGGATGGTGATCTTTGAAAGTTAGGGTGAATGAGCTTCCAGATTACGGTACCGTGGTCCAGTTCCACGAAACAGAAGCCTGGTTTTCCTCTAGGACAGAAGATACTCGTGAAATCACCCTGGCACGACCCGTTACGGTTGACCTTGAGCTTGTTCCAGAAACGGACCAGATTAAGCTTAGTGGTCACCTGCAAACATCAGTGCGCCTTGCTTGCAGCCGTTGTTTGCAACCTTTTGTTGTAGAGCTTGACGAGGATATATCCCTGGTCCTTCTACGACCACTGTCCGCAGACACTCCAGGAGAGATTGATCTCCGTGCTCAGGACCTGGATACGGAGTTCTATAACGGCGTGACCATAGATATAGACCTCATAGTCGCCGAGCAGATTTTCCTGGCACTGCCGCAGAAACCGTTATGCCAGCCACACTGCCAAGGACTCTGCTCCGGTTGCGGTGCGGATCTGAACCTGGAATCATGCCGATGTGAAAAGAGAAAGGCAGACTCTGTTTTTGACGCACTTCGATCCGTGAAGATTGAACAGTAGTCCATGCCTGTCCGGTTCTTCGGCGGCCTTTTTTGCGAAGGAGCATGATCGGATGGCTCTTCCCAAGAGACGTCATTCAAAGAGCAGAACAAGAAAGAAAAGAGCTCACCATAAACTCGAGCCACCCACGCTCTCCCTTTGTTCTCAATGCAACGAACCAAAATTACCGCACCACGCCTGCCCGAGCTGCGGAACATACAAGGGGAGGGAGGTTATCCAGACTGAGGAGGTGTAAGAACCCCAGTGTTCACTGGATGTATACTCCCGTGGTTTATTTTTTGCTGATGTTGCGGACCGGACGGTCCGGTCCGAAGTTCCATGGGTAAATGTGGCCGAACTGGAGGCCTAGTGGCCACCGTACCCTGTTAAAGGCCCAAGTCTCTTAATCTAAACATTAAAAGAGAAGGAATTGTCGTGACTCGCAGCGTGATTATAGGGACAGGAGCAGCGGCTCCGAAGAAGGTCCTCACGAACAAGGACCTGGAATCCATAGTTGATACTTCGGACGAATGGATCTCCACACGTACGGGGATCAAGCAGCGCCACATAGCAGAAGACGGTGAGACCACTTCCACCTTAGGCGCGGAGGCTTCCTTAAAGGCCCTGGAGATGGCAAAGGTGAAACCGGAGGAAGTGGACATGATTGTGGTGGGTACCACCTCTCCGGATATGATCATGCCCAACACAGGCGCACTGGTGCAGAAGATTATTGGGGCCCGCAAGGCTTTCGGCTTTGATGTTTATGCGGCTTGCAGCGGCTTTGTTTACGCCATAACCGTTGCGGACAAGTTCGTCAAAGAAAAGCCGGACAGTAAGGTACTCGCTATTGGATCTGAGCTTCTCTCTAGCATCACTGACTGGCAGGACCGCAACACCTGTGTGCTTTTCGGTGATGCTGCAGGGGCAGTGCTGCTGACTGGCGCACGCGGGGGCGATCGCGGCATTCTTTCCACCCACCTGCGTTCTGATGGTTGCCTGTGGGAATTACTTCATATCCCGGGGGGAGGCTGTGTATATCCCCCCAGCGCTGAGATGGCCGAAAAACGCGATTATTGCATCCGCATGCAGGGCAACGAAGTGTTCAAGCATGCTGTCCGGTCTCTTACCGATGTGGCCAGGGAAGCCTTGAAGGAAAACCGACTGGGACCGGACGACGTGGACCTGTTTATCCCCCACCAGGCTAATATGCGCATAATGAACAAGGTGGCGGAGCGATTGGAGATCCCAGTCGAGCGCGTCTATATCAACATAGATCGCTATGGCAACACCTCATCAGCGAGTATTCCAGTGGCCCTTGACGAGGCCAACCGCTCCGGTCGTCTCAAGCGGGGAGACCTCGTGCTCCTGGATGCCTTCGGCGGTGGATTCACCTGGGGAGCAGTAATGATTCGTTGGTAGAGAATCTTCTGAGCTATACAGACCTAACTTCGAGCAGTTCACCGCTTTGACTGTTAGAGGAGGTACTCAGTGGACTATTTCTTGACCGAAGAACAGCAGATGATCAAGGAGATTGCAGCCAAGATTGCTACTGAGAAGGTACGGCCAGTGCGCGGCGAACTGGACGAGAGCGAAGAATTTCCTTGGGAAATCATGAAGATTCTAGCGCAATCGGACCTCTTTGGGGTCTATCTCCCGGAAAAGTACGGCGGCCTGAACGGGGGGGTACTGGAAAACTGTCTGGCAATTGAAGAACTGGGCCGGGCATGCATCGGCGTTGCCACGACGTATGCTGCCAGTGGTCTGGGAGCGTATCCTATTCTGCTCCACGGCAGTGAAGAGCAGAAGCAGAAGTACCTTCCTGTGATCGCCAGCGGTGAAAAACTGGCGGCTTTTGCGGTCACTGAAGCGGGTGCTGGCAGTGACGCGGGCTCCATTCAAACTACTGCCCGGCGCGACGGAGATTACTACGTTCTCAACGGCACCAAACAGTGGATCACCAACGGGGGCGAGGCCGAAATCTATACAGTTATCGCTATTACTGATCGGACGAAAGGGGCCAGGGGAGCAACTGCGTTTATTGTTGAGAAAGGAGATCCAGGCTTTTCGTACGGCAAGAAAGAGAAAAAGATGGGCATTCGCGCCTCGTCCACGCGGGAGCTCCTTTTCAACGATTGCCGCATCCCCGCAGAGAGGGTCATTAGCCGTGAGGGCATGGGATTCATCGTCACCATGAAAACCTTTGATGTATCCCGACCTGGTATCGGTGCTTTGGCAGTGGGTCTGAGTCAGGGTGCCCTGGACATTTCGGTGGAATATGCCCGCAAAAGGGTGCAGTTCGGCAAGCCCATCATTTCCTTTCAAGCTGTTCAACACATGTTGGCTGACATGGCCACCGAAACAGAAGCCGCCCGCGCCTTGGTCTACGCCACAGCGCGTTACATAGACAGTGAAGCCAGAGACATTTCCAAATTATCCGCCATGGCTAAACTCTTTCCCACTGATGTTGCCATGCGGGTAACCACCAACGCGGTGCAGGTGCTGGGCGGCTATGGGTATATGCGCGATTACCCGGTGGAAAAGATGATGCGTGATGCCAAAATACTGCAAATCTACGAAGGGACAAACCAGATTCAGCGCAACATCATCGGGCAAGAACTGAACAAGGAATACGGCCGCGTGAAGGAGACATTCTTCTAATTGCACATTTCGCATTTCACATTTTGCATTTGTTCATTTCGGGGAAAAGATAATGAAGCTCCTTTTCCCAAATATCCAGTGATACATGCTGAATGAGAGATGAGAAATGTACAATTTTAAATGATAGATGGAGCGTAGCATATGCACATTGTTGCCTGTATCAAGCAGGTTCCCGATGCAAAGAATGTCCGCATCGACCCTGAAACCTGCACACTGGTGCGTCAGGGCGTAGAAAGCATAGTCAATCCCCATGACTGGTATGCGGTGGAGGCAGCCTTGCGCTTTCGGGACGAATACGGCGGCAAGGTGACAGCGCTGACCATGGGACCGCCTCAGGCCGAAGAGGCTCTTCGAGAGACCCTGGCACTGGGAGTAGATGAGGCCCTGCTTCTGACTGATCGGGCTTTTGCCGGCGCAGATACCTGGGCCACTTCGCTAACTCTGGCTAGGGCCATCGTGAAGCTAGGACCAGTGGATCTGGTTATCTGTGGCAAACAGGCCATCGATGGAGACACTGCCCAGGTGGGCCCGGGCCTGGCGGCGCACCTGGATCAGCCCTATACCACCTATGCCAGGCGACTGGAGTTGTTGGATGGGGCCCAATTGAGGGCTGAACGGCTCACCGATCTGGGCTATGAGGTGGTGCAGATGCCCATGCCGGCAGTGGTTACTGTAGTTAGGGAAATTGGCGATCCCAGGATGCCGGGACTCAAGCACAAGATGCGTGCGCGAAAACAGGAGATTCCTGTATGGGGTGCGGCTGACTTGGATCTCAATCCCGAGGAAGTGGGGTTGCAGGGATCGTTTACCCAAGTTGTCAGGGTATTCAGTCCACCACCCCGTTGCGATCGGGAGATGCTCACCGGCGAGTGCGAAGAACTTGCAGAGACACTGCTTAAGCTTTTAAAGGAGGCGAAGATACCGGGTATATGAAGGCCATAGTAGATAAAGAACAATGTACGGCATGCGGTGACTGTGTGGAAGTTTGTCCAGTGGATGCCATTGAGATACGGGATGAATTGGCACACGTGGAAGATACGTGCAACCTGTGTGGTCTGTGCGTTGATAGCTGTGAATACGAGGCCATTGACCTGCCCGAAGTGCATGGACCTGAGACAGATGACATACAGTCATATAAAGGAGTCTGGGTTGTTGCTGAGCACCACAATGGAGAGGTGCATCCAGTCTCTTTCGAACTATTGAGTGCAGGCAGGAGCTTGGCAGATAAGCTTCAGGTAGAGCTAGCTACAGTACTCATTGGAGATCAACTCCAAGATGCTGCCAGCCAGCTCATCGGCTATGGTGCGGATCGTGTTTATCTGGCAGAGCACCCCGCCTTGGCTCCTTTCAATGATGAATCCCACGCCAAAGTTCTCACCGAACTCATCCAAGAAAAAAAACCAGACATCCTGTTGGCGGGGGCAACTGCCATGGGTCGTTCTTTTATTCCACGGGTGGCAGTAGCGGTGAAAACCGGTCTAACGGCTGACTGTACTGGACTTGAGATCGGTGAGGATGGGCTCCTCTATCAGACCCGCCCCGCTTTTGGTGGCAATGTTATGGCCACCATTCTCTGTCCGAACCGTCGACCTCAGATGGCCACGGTCCGGCCCATGGTTATGAAAAAGCCGGTCTTTGATAACCAGCGTCAAGGGGCGGTGGAAGTTTGCAACCCCAGTGAAGAGGCGATCAGCTCCCGGGTGCAAGTGCTTGAGACCGTAGCGGAAGTGCAAGAAACAGCGCGTTTGTCCGAGGCCGACGTGGTGGTCACTGGTGGTCGTGGCTTGCAAGAAGCGGAAAACTTCAAAATTATCGAAGAGTTGGCTTTGCTGCTTGATGGTGCGGTGGGCGCCACCAGGAGCGTAGTGGATGAAGGGTGGATGCCTTACAGCCACCAGGTGGGCCAAACTGGCAGAACGGTTTCTCCGAAACTCTATATGGCCTGTGGCGTTTCCGGTGCCATCCAGCATGTGGTGGGGATGCAGGGCTCTGAGATAATTGTGGCTGTGAACAAAGATCCGAATGCACCCATCTTCGATGTGGTCAACTATGGAGTGGTGGCGGATGTCTTTGAGTTCTTGCCTGAATTTGTGAAGAAGATTAAGGAGCAACGCAGCTGATTAGCTAAATTCGAAATTCGAATATCGAAATTGGTCCTTCGGGCTCCCCACCCTTGGGGCGGGTCCCCAGTTTCGAAACAAATTCAAATGACCAAAGCACAAAATTCAAAACAATTAGACTCATTAATCATCACTGCAAGTCTACGTTTGGAACATTCGAACATTTGAATTTGTTTAGGATTTCGTGCTGAGGATTTGGGATTTACTCCCGTTCTCTATTGGAAATTAGAGATTCTCAGGTTCGCAAATGGAACTTATAATCTACGGGGTGAGAGCATGGCTGAAAACAACAAGAAGGTAGCAGTGGTTACCGGAGGTTCACGAGGAATTGGCCGTGCAATTATCATGGCTCTTGCTGAACCGGACCTAACTGTGGTTTTTAATCACTTGGATCCCCCAGAAGACACGGCTGCTGATGAAACCATCCAAATGGTGCGAGACAAAGGTTGTGCGGTTGAGGGAGTGCGGCTGGATGTTTCAGATTACCAGGTAGTTCAGGAGTTCATGAAAGGGGTGATTGACCGTCATGGAAGGGTTGACATCCTGGTTAACAATGCTGGTATCACCAGGGATACCCTACTGTCGCGGATGAAAGAGGTGGATTGGGATGCGGTGCTGGCGGTGAACCTCAAAAGCGTTTTCAACTGTACGCAAGCTGTTGCCCGCTACATGATGAAGCAGCGTTACGGGCGTATAGTAAACATAGCCTCGGTGGTGGGGGCCATGGGCAACGCTGGTCAGGCCAATTATGCCGCATCCAAAGCGGGTATTATGGGATTTACCAAGTCGGTGGCTCGCGAACTGGCAAGCAGAAATGTCACCGTTAATGCAGTTGCGCCCGGGTTTATCGAAACTGAGATGACGGCCAAGCTTTCCGATAAAGTCAAAGAGGCCTTTTTGGTCCAGATTCCTTTGGGTCGTGCGGGCCAACCTGAAGAGGTTGCCGAGTTGGTAAAATTTCTCATCTCTGACGAAGCCTCCTACATAACGGGGCAGGTGATTCACTTGAATGGTGGGATGTATATGTAAGAGGCGCAAGGCGTAAGGCGCAAGGCGCAAGGCGCAAGGTGTAGGGTACAAGGTACAAGGTACAGGGTGCAAGGCGCAAGGCCAATTCTGGCGTCTTTATTCTACGGCTTGAGCCCTTCGCTTGAGTGGAAGGTGGGATTAACACTGCCCATCAACCTGAATTTGTTCACTAAATTGGGGATTTTCCGATGCAAAGAAGGGTAGTTGTTACTGGTTTAGGTTTGGTGACACCGTTGGGAATCGGTGTGGAAGAGACATGGTCGGCTCTGGTGGCAGGCAAATCGGGAATCGGTCCGATCACCAAGTTTGATGCGAGCGCAATGGCCACACAGATTGCCGGGGAAGTGAAAAATTTCGTTCCAGAGGATTACGTCTCCCGCAAAGAGGTCAGGCGGATGGATATGTTTACCATCTACTCCCTGGCAGCCACCCGTATGGCCGTTGAGGATGCCAGACTAGAAATTAACGGCACCAACGCCAATCGGATTGGCGTGGTAATTGGATGCGGGCTGGGCGGTCTTTCTACCTTCGAGAAATTTCACCGCATCCTGCTGGAGGAAGGTCCCAAGAAAATAAGCCCCTTCTTTATTCCCATGCTTATTGCCAATATGGCGCCTGGACAAATATCCATCGTCTTTGGAGCAAAGGGACCAAATGTGGCCATTGAAACGGCCTGTGCCGCTGGTACTCACGCGGTGGGTGATGCTTTCAAGCATATTCAGCGGGGTGCTGCTGATGCAATGATAACCGGGGGGGTGGAGGCAACCGTCACACCACTAGCCATAAGCGGTTTCAATGCCATGCGGGCCATCTCCACCCGCAATGACGCTCCGGAGAAGGCGTCTCGTCCTTTTGACCGAGACAGAGACGGTTTTGTCTTGGCCGAAGGGTGCGGCATCATGATTCTGGAAGCGCTGGATTTTGCCCTTGAGCGCGGAGCAGGTATACATGCCGAGTTAATCGGCTACGGCCTGACCGGGGATGGCTTCCATATGGCTGCCCCGGCACCCGAGGGCGAGGGTATGGCGCGGTGCATGCAAATGGCCGTTGATGACGCTGGAATCGCGCCGGAGGAGGTGGACTACATCAATGCCCATGGTACCTCCACCGACCTGAACGACAGATTCGAGACCCAAGCCATAAAAACCGTCTTCGGTGAACACAGTTACAAACTGGCCGTGAGTTCCACTAAATCCATGACCGGACACCTCCTGGGAGGTGCCGGTGGCGTGGAGACTGCCTTTGCGGTGCTTGCCCTGGAGAAGGGGATTCTTCCTCCTACCATCAACTACGAGAACCCGGATCCAGAATGCGATCTGGACTATGTACCCAATGTTCATCGGAAGGCAGAGATAAGAACAGCGCTCACCAATTCATTCGGTTTTGGCGGTACCAATGCGGCGCTGGTTCTACGTCGCTACGAACCTTAAACTGTGTCTTGCTTGGGAGGGTTGGGATGATGAAAGTGATTATTGGTAGTGATCATGCAGGTTTTCCCCTAAAGACCCAGGTCAAGACATTGCTCGAGAATATGCGATATACAGTGGAAGATGTCGGCTGCCACAATGAAGACTCTGTGGACTATCCTCTTTACGGTAAGGCGGTGGCTACTGGGGTTGCCAGTGGCGAGTTTCCCTGTGGGATCCTCATCTGTGGGTCCGGACTGGGCATGTCTATGATTGCCAATCGCTTTCTCGGTGTGCGTGCAGCTTTGTGTAACGATCTGTACAGCGCCGTTTTGAGTCGACGACACAATGACGCCAATCTCTTGGTAATGGGAGGGAGGCTCATCGGTAACGACCTGGCGGGAGAGATCGTTACAACCTGGCTGGAGACTGAATTTGATGGCGGACGTCACCAGCATAGAGTAGCGCAGCTGGACGAAATCTAGCCCGCATTATCGATGAACCGCCTGCTGCGACCGCAGATATGGACGTCCTTTCGGGTGTCCTCGGGCCTCGAACCCTGCGAAGTACTGTTCAAGTACTCCTCGGGTGCGAGCCCCTGTGGTTACCCGATGGCACGCCCATCTTTACGGTCTTGCGACACCGTTTCATCAATAATGCGGGCTAGTCATTTCTCATCTGTCATTTCTCATTTCTCATTTCCTATTGAGCATTTATCATTGGACATTTTTTGGGCTTTTGGCTATCCTCACTAACCGGCTAGCTGACCAACGGGCAAAGTTGACTCTGCCGGAGTGACTACGCCATCGGCGCGGCTAAGACGGCCGAATGGGCCAGGGATGACACCTTGCGTTTGGATGATGGCACCAACATGATAGAATTGGAAAGAATAGATCCGCAGATCGCCGAATCAATCCAGTTGGAAGAGAAAAGGCAACTGGAGAGGCTCGAGCTCATAGCCTCGGAGAACTTCGCCAGCCCCGCAGTCCGTCAAGCACAGGCCAGCGTCTTGACCAATAAATATGCGGAAGGCTATCCTGGCCATCGGTATTATGGTGGCTGTGAATTTGTAGATACGGCCGAGAGCCTGGCGATTGAGCGGGCAAAGGAGTTGTTTGCTGCCGAGTATGCCAACGTCCAACCGCATTCGGGCTCCCAGGCAAACATGGCAGTTTACTATTCAGTTTTACAGCCGGGCGACACCATTATGGGTATGGACCTGCGCCATGGAGGTCACCTTACCCATGGCAGCCCCGTCAATTTTTCTGGCAGGTTCTATCGAGTCATTTCCTACGGGGTAGAACCGGAGACCGAAACCATCGACCTGGAGGGGTTCGAACGACTGGCAAGGGAGCACCGACCTAAACTGGTTATAGCCGGAGCCAGCGCCTATCCGCGAACTATTAATTTTGCCTTTTTTCAGCAAATCTGTCAGGAGATTGACGCTTATTTTATGGTAGATATGGCGCACGTTGCCGGCCTGGTAGCTGCCGGAGTTCACCCCAGTCCGATTCCGCACAGCGACTTCGTCACATCCACCACTCACAAGACCCTCAGGGGGCCCAGGGGAGGTTTGATTCTCGCCAAGGAGAGCCACGCCGAAAAGCTTAATAAGGAGATCTTTCCGGGCATACAAGGTGGGCCACTCATGCACGTAATAGCTGCAAAGGCGGTGGCTTTCAAGGAAGCTCTGAGTGCTGAGTTTCGCGCTTATCAGAAGCAGGTGGTGATCAATGCAAAACGGTTGGCCACAGAGTTGTTGGACAGGGACTTCCGTCTCGTCTCCGGCGGAACGGATAACCACCTGCTCCTTGTTGACCTGCGAGGGCATGGGCTAACCGGAGCGCAAGCTGAGCTCATTTTGGATCAGGCTTGGATTACGGTGAACAAAAACAGCATTCCTTTCGATCCGGAAAAGCCAGCGGTGACGAGCGGCATTCGGCTCGGCACCCCCGCAGTGACCACGCGAGGCATGAAAGAGAAGCATATGGTTGCGATAGCTCAGTTTATCCACGAGGCACTACGGGCTGGTGATGACGCTGGAGCGATAGAGAAAGTTCGTCACCAGGTTGCCGATTTCTGCTCCCAATTTCCCCTGCACAAACCCGTATACGAGAGGGAGGCGAACTGAGTTATGAAGCGGCCCAGTTGGGAAGCCTATTTTATGGAAATCACGGGTCTGGTGGCCCAGCGTTCCACCTGCCGCCGTCGCCGAGTAGGAGCCGTGCTGGTAAAAGACAAGAGAATCCTGGCAACCGGCTATAACGGCGCACCTTCGGGTCTGCCACATTGCCTTGATGTGGGTTGCATGCGTGAGGACAATAACGTACCGTCAGGTGAACGGCACGAACTTTGCCGGGGGCTGCATGCTGAACAAAATGTCATTATTCAGGCAGCCCGCCACGGAATATCTATTCGTGGCTCCACTCTCTATTGCACCACGCGCCCATGTGTGATTTGCGCTAAGATGATCATTAATGCTAACATTGCGAACGTGTATTATGAACAAGGCTATGAGGACGAGCTCGCCGACCAGATGCTTCAAGAGGCCAGAATCAAGTTGATTAAATGGAGACCACCAGAGGGAGGTGGGTGATGAGGTGCCAATTCTGTGGTCATTTGAAGACTCGGGTGCTTGACTCCCGTCCAGGAAGGGACAACAATCATATCCGGCGGCGACGCCACTGCCCTGAATGTGAGCAACGGTTCACTACTTTCGAACGGCTGGAGGCAAACCTTCCCCTGGTGGTCAAGCGCGACGGCAGGGTGGAGGCTTTTGATCGGAACAAGATACTGTACGCCGTTAGACAATCGTGCACGAAACTTCCTGTAGCAGAAGACAACTTGAACAGAACGGTGGCACTGATCGAAAGCCGAATCCAGGAGAGCGGACACCGCAAACTTCGCAGTCAGTTTCTGGGAGATTGGGTGGCCGCCGCCTTGCTGGAGCTCCATCCAGCGGCCTACATTCGTTACAGCATCGTGCATCGACAGATCCAAGATCTGCAGGATCTGCAAAAACTTTTGGAAGAGGAGTATTGTTAAGGCTACGGTGGCAGACCAACGTTCTTTGGCAAAAGAAGATGAACAGTTCATGCGGTTCGCTCTGCGTTTGGCAAGTCGCGGCGTTGGGCACACTTCCCCCAATCCCGTGGTGGGTGCCGTAGTGGTCAAGGAGGGCCAAGTAGTGGGAAGAGGCTACCATCAAAAGGCGGGAACTCCTCACGCCGAAATCCATGCTCTGGAGGATGCTGGTAGCCAAGCGCAGGACGGTACCCTGTATGTGACCCTTGAGCCATGTAACCATCATGGACAAACCCCGCCCTGCACGGAAGCTATTTTGCGCAGCGGCGTGGGCCGGGTGGTGGTGGGATGTAGCGATCCCAATCCTCGAGTCAGAGGCGGTGGCGCAAATTTCCTTCGATCGCAGGGAATCCGCGTGGAAGTGGGAATTCTCAAAAAGCAGTGTTTTCAACTTAATGAACCGTTCATCAAATACGTTACCACAGGCTTGCCCTTGGTGATAGCCAAAGTTGCTGCCAGCTTGGACGGAAAGATTGCCAGTCACCGTGGTGATTCCCGTTGGATCACCAGTGAGCGCTCGCGCCGATTTGTCCATCGGCTGCGCCACGCGGTGGATGCCATATTGGTGGGGGTTGGAACGGTTATTGCGGACAATCCCAGGCTCACCTCACGTCTCCCTGGAAAAAAGAGTGCGAATCCACTCCGGATCATTCTGGATACTCATCTCAGAACTCCTCTAGACAGCCAAGTCGTTGGCCAGAGCAGTGAAGCGCCAACACTTATCGCAACCGGGCCAGAACCCTACAAGAAAAGAAAAGCTGCGTTAGAAGAGCGGGATGTGGAAGTCTTACCACTTCCTCTGGAGCGGGGCCGAGTATCCCTCCCGGCACTTGTAGATAATCTAAGCAACCGCGAGATCACCAGCCTTTTAGTGGAGGGTGGAGCTGAAGTCCATGGTGGTTTTTTTTATGAAAATCTTGTGGATAAGGTGTATCTGTTCTTCGCACCGAAAATAATTGGTGGCAGTAGTGCTGTTCCTATGGTAGGTGGTATCGGAGCTGCGAGTGTGGCCGAGGCGTCACCTTTGAGGGATGTGAGGCTTCGCCGGTTCGACGATGATATAATGGTGGAAGCTTACTTACAGGAGTCCGCTCTCTGTTCGTTGGGTTTGGATGATTCAAGCTAGATGTGCGAGCCAGGGCTTAGGGCCCAAGGCATAGGGCGCAAGGTAAGGGAGCCAGAGGTTAAGGTCAAGAATTTCGAATTTCGAAATTCGAATTTCGAAATT
>CAYFXH010000083.1:12624-20482 GCA_964346905.1 uncultured Desulfobacteraceae bacterium
CAAAGATATGCGTCTCAGTATTCAGGCTTCCTTTGATCTCGTGGAGCTGCAGACTGGTGAGAGCATCTCGGTGGACGGAATCTGTCTCACCGTTGTCTCTTGGGAAGGAAATACTTTTACAGTGGACGTTTCCCAGGAGACTGTAAGTCGCACTACCATTGCCCAGCGGAAGGTGGGTGATGAGGTTAATCTGGAACGGGCTCTCAGATTGGGAGACCGACTTGGCGGTCATCTGGTCAACGGTCATGTAGATGGTAGGGCGAAAGTTATTGCAATCGAAAGGAAAGGTGAATCTTGGGTTTTCATATTCGAGATTGGAGCCGATCTTGGTCGCTATCTGATTGAGAAAGGTTCGGTTGCTGTAAATGGCGTGAGTCTGACGGTAAATCGCTGTGATGAACGGAGTTTCGAAGTTAACATAGTGCCACACACCGCCCGGGTGACCACTATGGGGAGTATGCGGGTGGGTGACGAGGTGAATATCGAGGTTGATCTGATCGGTAAGTACGTGGAGAAATTTGTGCGTAATATCCGAAAGAGCAGCTCTCCCACAGCCAATGGCGTGGACCGTGACTTTTTGGCAAAGCACGGGTTTCTCTAACATTGAGTAATTTCTCATTGGTCATTAGTCATTCGTCATAAAGAATGTTTTACCGCCATGTCTCGGTAGGAGCGACCTCCAGGTCGCGATTAAGAAAAGGGTTTGCTCAACAAAAAAGTGGGTCGCAACGCGGACGTTGCTCCCACATGATGGCTCTGATTGTTCTTTGGAGTAAAGGAAATGCCAACTGCAAGAATTGTTGAGGCGCTGGAAGATGTCAGGGAAGGGAGGATGGTCATCCTGGTTGATGATGAGGACCGGGAGAATGAGGGTGACCTCTGCATGGCTGCAGAGAAGGCGACCCCGGAGGCGGTCAACTTCATGGCAAAGTATGGTAGAGGCTTGATCTGTCTGTCCTTGACTGAGAAAAAGGTTGAAAAGCTGCAATTGCCCATGATGGTTTCCAACAACCAGTCCAGATTCGGGACCGCCTTTACCATTTCAATTGAGGCCCGGCTTGGGGTTACCACCGGAATCTCGGCGGCTGACCGGGCCACTACCATTTTGACGGCGGTGGCCAATGATGCCAAGGCGGAAGATTTAGTGAGTCCGGGACATGTCTTTCCTCTGCGAGCTCGCAAGGGTGGCGTATTGGTACGTACCGGTCAGACTGAGGGTTCGGTTGATCTAGCCCGTTTGGCCGGATTGCAGCCTGCTGGGGTCATTTGTGAGATCATGAAAGATGATGGAACTATGGCGAGAATGCCGGACTTGGAGGTCTTCGCCAAGGAGCACGGGCTCAAGATAGTTACCATTGCGGACATCATTGAGTACCGAATGCGCAACGAATGTTTTGTTCACCGTGCCGCTACCACCATGCTTCCGACCATCCATGGCGGTGAATTCCGCGCCATCGTTTACGTCAACGATATCGATCCCAGCCAACACATTGCCTTGGTAAAGGGCGAGATTACTCCAGGTGAAGAGGTTTTGGTGCGTGTCCATTCTGAATGTCTTACTGGTGATAGTTTAGGCTCCCTCCGCTGTGATTGCGGTGACCAGTTGCATCGGGCCATGGAGATGGTCAACGATGAGGGTAAGGGCATTGTCTTATACATAACTAACCAAGAAGGTAGAGGAATTGGTCTCGCCAACAAGCTCAAGTCTTATGCCCTCCAGGATCAAGGAAAGGATACGGTGGAGGCCAACGAGGCCCTAGGGTTCAAGGCTGACCTCAGGGAATACGGGATTGGCGCTCAGATTCTCGTAGATCTCGGAGTCAGAAAGATGCGGCTGATGACCAACAATCCCAAGAAGATTGTTGGTCTGGAAGGTTATGGTATCACCATCACCGAACGGGTACCCATCGAGATTCCGCCAAACCCGTGTAACCTTGACTATTTACGAACCAAGTGTTCAAAGATGGGTCACCTCATGGATCTGGCCCACCATAAGGATAGTGAAAATTATTAAGATTGTAGATTGCAGATTGTAGATCGTAGATTGTAGATTGTGGAATCCTATGAATTACCAGCTGAAACTTGCATCAATCTGAAATCCGAAATCCGAAATCTGAAATCCATAGATGGGAGGTTAGCATGCCGAAAATAGTAGAGGGGAAACTGGAAGCGAAAGGGCTGAAATTTGCCGTTGTGGTTAGTCGCTTCAATGACTTCATCTGCGATCGGCTGTTGGGGGGTGCGGTGGACGCTTTGCTCAGAAACGGCGCTCTAGAATCGGACATTCGGGTGATTAAGGTTCCCGGGGCTTGGGAGATCCCTCTCATCTGCAAAAGACTAGCGGAAGGGAAGGCATATGACGCCATCGTTTGTCTCGGAGCCGTTATTCGCGGCTCAACACCTCATTTTGAATACGTCAGCGCTGAGGTCTCCAAGGGGATTGCTGCGGTGGGGTTGGAGCATGGCGTGCCTATCACTTTTGGAGTTCTGACTACGGATAACGTAGAGCAGGCCATCGAACGCGCTGGGAGCAAAGCGGGCAATAAGGGCTTTGAGGCGGCTCAGGCAGCCATCGAGATGGCCAATCTAATGGGCCAGCTGGGGGGGTAACATCGATTAGTCCGATCCAACCGCAGGCTATCGAGACGAAACCACAGCGGTGCATACTGAGGACTGGGTAAATAAATTCGAAATTCTAAATCCGAAGCACTAAACAAATTCGAAATCTAAATTTCCCAATGTTCAAAACAATCTACTATTCGGAAGCATGTAGTTTTGGACATTTGAATTCTGAAAATTTGAGGATTGTTTAGGATTTATCCTTCGGAGTCTCCACCCTTTGGGCGGGGCCCCGGTTTCGATATTCGGATTTCGGATTTGTGAACGTCGCGTATCTGCACTGTGGTGTTAGGTAAGATGTAGGGTCGCAAAGCCCACCACAATACTTGAGTAGGAAAATATGGGGAGTCGACGCCGTTCCAGAGAGATGGCCATTCAGGTTCTCTATCAGGTTGATGTGGCTCAGAACGATATCAGCGAAGCTCTGCGGGTGTTCTGTGAACATTTCGAGGCCCCGGAGAGCATCAGGGACTTTGCCATTGAACTGGCTGCTGGAGCTCACAAACATCGGGCCGAAATAGACGCCCTTATCAAGCGATTTTCAGAACACTGGCGGCTCGAGCGCATGCCAGCAGTGGATCGAAATATTCTTCGCTTGGCTGTCTTTGAACTCCTGCACCGTCCGGATATTCCCGCCAAGGTTTCCATAAATGAGGCGGTGGATCTGGGTAAGAAGTTCGGTTCGGAGGACTCCGGCTCTTTCATCAACGGGATTCTTGATAGAGTCAGATTACATTTAGAGGAAGCGGGTTTAAGCAACAAGGTGCTCGAAGTAAACGCTGCATCAGAACAGGGACTGGATGACCCAGACGAGAATGTACAGAGAGCCGAGGGGTCCTAGTAGGTCATTTCTCATTTCTTATCTATCATCGTTCATCAGTCATTAAAAGGTAAATAGAAGCGCCGGGCGAACAAAATACCGCGAAGCCATATTCAGGACGTTTCACTTAAGAAATTGAAACAACGGACAACTGACAACGGACCAAGGACAAAGAATAACTGAGGCGAAAGCGGAGGTATGATGGAGGCCAGATACAATCCTAACGAAGTGGAACCCAAATGGCAGCGCGTCTGGGAAAGAGACAGGCTTTTCTATGTGAGCGAAGATGAGAATAAGCCCAAGTATTATCTACTGGAGATGTTTCCTTACCCCTCAGGGCGAATTCATATGGGTCACGTGCGAAACTACACTATCGGGGATGTGGTGGCGCGTTACAAGACAATGCGGGGATTCAACGTGATTCATCCCATGGGCTGGGACGCCTTTGGCATGCCTGCTGAGAATGCTGCTATCAAGGCCGGGAGCCATCCAGCTGAATGGACCTACAGTAACATCGCCCAGATGAAAGAACAGCTGAAGCAGATGGGCTTTAGCTACGACTGGAGTCGAGAATTGGCCACCTGTGATGTCTCCTATTATCGCTGGGAACAGTTGATGTTCCTTAAGATGTATGAACAAGGTCTGGCATACCGCGAAGAGGCTTACGTCAACTGGTGTACAACCTGTCAGACGGTCTTGGCCAACGAACAGGTGGAAGCAGGGCTGTGCTGGCGCTGCAGCCAGTCGGTGGAACAGAAGGAGATGGCCCAATGGTTTCTCAAAATCACGGATTATGCTGATGAGTTGCTGGAATATTGCGACCGGTTACCCGGGTGGCCGGAACGGGTTTTGACCATGCAGCGAAACTGGATAGGAAAGAGCTACGGGGCTATTATCCATTTCCCCTTGGAGGATGCGGACGACTACATCCAGGTTTTCACTACCCGGCAGGACACCGTCTATGGCGCAACTTTTATGAGTCTCGCTGTGGAGCACCCGCTGACTCTGGAACTCTGTCAGGGGAGGCCCGAAGAACCGGCGGTCAAAGAGTTCATTGAGAAGACCAAGCGTATTCAACGGAGCGAGAGAACCTCTGAATTCCTTGAAAAGGAAGGGGTGTTTACCGGAGCCTACTGTCGCAATCCCATGACCGCCGAGCGTATGCCCATTTATGTGGCCAACTTCGTGCTGATGGAATACGGCACCGGTGCAGTGATGGCAGTGCCAACTCATGACCAGAGGGATTTTGAATTTGCTCAGACCTACAGCCTGCCATTGAAGGTAGTGGTGAACCCTCCGGGGGTTGAATTGGATGCTGGCACTATGGAGGCGGCTTACGAGGAAGATGGGATCCTAGTCAATTCCGGTGAGTTCAGTGGAATGGAGAGCGCTGCCGCCAGGGAAGCCATTAACCGGTATTTGGAATCTGCGGGGCTGGGTAAAGCTTCGATAAGCTACAGGCTACGAGATTGGCTAATTTCCAGACAGCGTTACTGGGGAGCCCCAATCCCGATACTTTACTGTGACCAATGCGGCATCGTGCCTGTACCTGAGGATGAACTGCCGGTGGTCCTGCCCCTGGATGCCAGTCTCACACCAAGTGGCGGCACGCCACTGCCAAGCCTCCAAGAATTCGTCGAGACCACCTGCCCCACGTGTAATGGTGACGCCAGGCGGGAGGTGGACACCATGGACACATTTGTAGAATCCTCCTGGTACTTCATGCGCTACACCTGTCCAGATTACCAGGAAGGGCCTTTAGACAGAGCCAGAAACGATTACTGGATGCCGGTTGATCAGTATATAGGCGGCATTGAACACGCTGTACTTCATTTGCTTTATTCGCGGTTTTTCACCAAGGTGCTGAGAGATATGGGAATGGTGGGGCAGGACGAACCCTTCACCAACCTGCTAACTCAAGGAATGGTCTGCAAGGAGACCCTGCGCTGCCCAGAGCACGGCTGGCTGGATCCGGAAGATGCTCTGGAGGAAAAGGCAGAAGTTCATCGCTGCCGCAAGTGTGGCAATTTGGCGGAGGTGGGTCGGAAAGAGAAAATGTCCAAGTCCAGAGGCAATGTGGTTGACCCTGGAGAACTTGTCGAACGCTACGGTGCTGATACGGTGCGTCTCTTCTGTCTTTTTGCCTCTCCGCCAGAAAAGGATCTGGAGTGGAGCGACCGCGGAGTGGAGGGTAGCGCCCGCTTTCTCAATCGGCTCTGGCGTTTGGTCTACGAAGAGCATCAACGACTAAACGGGGTTTCCCCCTATGATGGTGGTGTACCGCTGGAGGGTGAATTGCGAGCGTTGCACCGCAAAACCCATCAGACTATCAAGAAAGTTACTGAAGATATTGAACAGCGGTTTCATTTCAATACTGCAATAAGTGCGGTCATGGAGTTGGTGAACGCCATCTACCTATTTCGCGCGGATGGTGGCCATGGTCCTGAGGCTTTGCCCGTTCTACGTCTGGCAGTGGAGACAGCGTTGATCCTGATCTCGCCGATGGTCCCGCACATTGCAGACGAGATGTGGGAGGTTCTGGGGCACGCAAAGAGTGTGGCCCAAGAGCCTTGGCCGCAGTGGGACGAGGAGGCATTAGCAGAAGAGAAACAGCTTATTGTGATTCAAGTGAACGGTAGGCTGCGCAACCGCATTTATGTGTCACCAAGCGCCACAAATGAAGAGGTCCAGGAAGCTGCCCTAGCAGATGAGCGGATACAAACGTTTATTGGTGACCAACCTGTTCGCAAAGTGGTAGTGGTTCCCGGGAGGCTGGTCAACGTGGTAGTTTAAAGACGCGGCGAAACGGCGACAGGGGAACCTGAAACGCTGAGAGCAGGTTGACACGGGAGATAGGGAGAGACGGCGATACGGTGAAGGGAATCTATTCCAGAATACTCCCTTTTATGATTTGTTTTTTCACCAAGGGCTTTTTTTCGAATAATCCAAGTTCGTCGCCCCGTCTCCGTTTCGCCGCGTCACCGTGTCGCTGCGCAACCATAACTGTTTGGGTTATCATTTCATTGGCAGCGGCGGGGTGTGGCTATCATTTCGCCGGAACCGGTGGTCAAGCACCTGGCGATATTCGCACTATTGCAGTGGATGTCTTGAAAAACCAGACAGCCGAACTCGGCATTGAGGTGCTTTTTACCAACCGTATCATCAACCAATTGATTCGCTGGAGAAGACTCCAGTTGAAACAGGAGAGTGAGGCCGACGCGGTCCTGGGCGGTAGCATTGCCAGAATTAAGACACAGGCCGCCTCTCACGCCGGGCCTCAAGAGACGCTTGAGACCCGAGTGAGAGTTACCCTGTCTGTGGCCCTCAAACGGGTCGAGACCGGCGAGGTTCTGTGGCAGAATAAGAACTTGAGCTATTTTGAGGAATACCTCCAACGAGATCCTGAAACGGGGCAAAGCTTACCCGCCTTGGAGGTTCAAAGGAACCGGAACGAGGCTTTTGCCCGTATAGCAGAGTGGCTGGCGGAAAAAATCCACAATGATATTTTCGAAGAGTTCTAACAGACGGTTCGCAGTCCACAGTCCGGAGTTGAAGAAAAGAGCAGATAGTTGAAACTGGTGGCTAATATCTCAACCATCGGCAATGGAAGAGGATAGTCTAGATTTTCCGAGGTGGCGTTACTCTTGGAGCTAAGGAATAGAGATTGTTGATGGGGTAGGGTGCTCGTCCTCTACGCATGAAGCGAATAGATGCTAGGGATTTCGGGCCACTGACATTATTGCTGCTCGATACTGAGGGCGTGAACCTTTTTGCTTAAACGTGAAATCTTGCGTGCCGCAGTGCGGTGATGCAGTACACCCTTTGATGTAGCCCGGTCAATTACAGGAATGGCCTCTTTGAGAGCTGCTTGTGCTTCCTCTACGGATTTTTTCTCCACAGCTGTTCGCACCTTTTTCACCACGCTTTTTACCCTGGTTCTTACCGCACGATTACGCTGCCGGCGTGTTTCGCTTTGTTTCGCTCGTTTGATAGCAGACTTATGGGTGGCCAATGATATTCCTCCTCTTCTTCTCCCCTAAACAATAAGCTCGATTTCAAGGGTGAGTGTTTATTGACGCTTAAACAAAGTCGTCTTGTAACATCGCCTATCCGGCGAAGTCAAGAATTTTTCTACAGTATTTTTTCAGAGACACATAACAAGGCCGGGGGTGGAGCATGGAGTCATGGGGTGGGGGAGGCCAGGAGTAAGAAAGGCATGGAGCATGGGACATAGAGCTAGATTATTTCGGATTTCGGATTGTGGATTGCAGAAGGCATAGAGCAGAGGTCAGATGAATTACGGTTCAAGGTACAAGGTACAGGGCAAGCAGTAAACAGCGGCAAGATAGCGGATTTGAGAGGCAGAAGTTGATGGAAATTACAAATTACAAATCACAAATAACAAATGGTTCGACAAGC
>CAYFXH010000084.1:0-11614 GCA_964346905.1 uncultured Desulfobacteraceae bacterium
TTGTCCACGATTTTAGACATGCCACTCTTCATTATTCTAACCTAAATGCCCCCGTAGCTCAGGCGGATAGAGCACCGGATTCCTAATCCGGGCGTCGCAGGTTCGAGTCCTGCCGGGGGCACCATTGACAGAATGGTCCATGCGGCAGGAGGTGGCTTTCGCCCAATAGTCTGTCGTCGCAAGTGAGCTTGTCCCCCTTCGCTTCTCTCAGGGCAAGTTCCCTCCGGAAGGAAGTCCTGCCGGGGGCACCACAGTTTTACAAGCGCAAGTGACCGGCCTCAAGATGTTGCCAAAGCATAAATGGGATGGTGCAGCACAACCGAAAGAACGTGTGCTACACACTCCCTAAAATACATTCGCCCACCCCAGCTTTCCTTCAACCAGCAAGGACCATACCTATCATTATCCGCTTGACTATCCCCAGTATCCCGCTAAAAAGTAGTTTACCTATTGAGTGTGAACCGTGTATGCTTTGGCATGATTTGAGCATGCCCAGAGAGGGAATTCCCCGTCCCGCCCACTGTAGTGGGACAGGGAGCTTCATGGATTTATGCACTGTTGGGAATGAGATGAATTGACTACGTATTGCTTTAGGGAGATGATACCTGAAGACTGCCTGATGCTAGCGGGGACAGCTATTGGGTTCAGCGTGGACATTCCTTTTCCTTACAGCATTGAAAGGAGAACTCCGGATGCATTTAAATGGTATTGGACGGTGGTAATGGCTTTGGTACTAACGTCCGTTGTCTCGTCGGGATTGGCAGCAGAAGAAAAGCAGCCTCAACAGAAAGAAATCGCGGTGGTGAACGGCGTCATCATCACTCAAAAGGATTTTGATATGCAGATGCTCCGTGTCCAGGAACAGCTGCGTCGGTCGGGAAGGTTTCCCAATAGCTCGGAGCTAGCTGAAATAAGAAAGGACGTCCTGGAGAGTCTCATAGGTCGTGAATTGATCTACCAGGAAAGCCAAAAAAGGGGATTCGAAGCGGACCAGGAAGCAGTCAATCAGCAATTCAGTGCACTGAGAGGGCAGTTTCCAAGTGAGGCCGAATTCACCAGCGCGTTGACCAGGGCGAATACCTCTGAGGACGCTATAAAATCTCAGCTTGCACGTGAATTGACCATTAACCAATTCATCGATCGAGAATTTATTCAGAAAGCCACTGTTTCCGACAAGGAAATAAGAGAATACTATGATAACAATCAGGATTCCTTTAAGAAACCGGAGCAGGTGCAAGCAAGCCACATTCTCATTAAGGTTGAACCCCAGGCGGACGAATCAGAGAAAGCCGGAGCACGCAAAAGACTTGAAACGATCCAAGAGAAGCTGAAAAAGGGTGAAGATTTTGGCACCCTTGCCAAGGAGTATTCCGAAGGTCCCAGCAGTACCCGCGGTGGGGACCTGGGTTATTTTAGCCGTGGACAAATGGTGAGGCCTTTTGAAGATGCCGCCTTTGCACTAAAACCTGGTGAAGTAAGTGATATTGTCGAGACCAGGTTCGGATATCATCTGATTAAAGTCGTGGATAAGACATCCGACACCACGATAGCGTACGCTGAAATCAAAGACAGACTTGGCCAATACCTACAACGTGTCAAGGCTGAAAAAGAGATAAATCTCCACGTAGAGAAACTGAAAGAGAATGCAAAGGTGGAGAGATATCTAAAGGAAGAGTGATGGTGACGTGACCAGCACGGAACCGAAACGTAAAGCCCGGACCCGAGCCGGGTTTTTGCATAATGAAGGTATCGGTCCCTGTGAACAAACTGATCGCCCGGTGGGAATAGACACGATGCGTCGTGAATTATTCATCTGCCTGGTTCTGATTGCGGCTACCCTTTTGGTTTACTGGCAGGTGAGGAATTATGAGTTCATCAACTACGATGACAATGTCTACGTTACTGAAAACCCACAGGTGCAGGGGGGATTGACCCGCGAAACAGTCATATGGGCTTTTACTACCACCCGTGCAGCTAATTGGCATCCTCTGACATGGCTATCGCACATGTTGGACTTCCAGCTCTATGGTCTGGACCCAGGGGGGCACCACTTCACCAACGTACTCTTACACCTAGCAAACACACTATTGCTTTTTCTGGTTCTAAGACAGTTGACCGGAGCCCCTTGGCAGAGCGGTTTTGTTGCCGCCCTGTTTGCGCTTCATCCTCTCCACGTGGAGTCAGTCGCCTGGGTGGCGGAACGGAAGGATGTGCTGGCTGCCTTGTTTTGGATGGTAACGTTGGTGGCCTACATCCATTATGTTAAACGGCCAAGACTCAGGAAATATCTACTAATCCTTCTCACTTTCTCTCTCGGCCTCATGGCCAAGCCCATGCTTGTTACCCTCCCATTCGTACTCCTCTTATTGGACTACTGGCCCTTGGGCCGGCTTCAACGACGACCATTGCATGGTGCTAGCGACCCAAGTTCTCAAGCTTCACGCAGTATAGAGTCGCTTAAGCTTAAGGTAATATGGGAAAAAGCGCCATTATTTGTGCTGTCAGCGGTCTCAAGCATTGTAACTATTGTCGTGCAACAACAACGAGGGACCATATCTAGCTTGGAAGTGGTTTCACTGAAGTTGCGAATAACGAACGGTTTAATGTCCTATTTGACCTACATAAAAAAGATGATATGGCCGCAGGGTCTGGCAGTGTTCTATCCCTACCCCGGTAGCAGCTTGCCTCTCTGGCAGGGTGTGGCAGCCGGCCTGATCTTGGTAACCGTTACCGTTGTGGTAATGCGGATTGCACGACGCTATCCGTATCTTGTTGTGGGCTGGTTCTGGTATCTCGGGACCCTTGTGCCGGTCATTGGGCTGGTGCAGGTCGGAGAACAGGCCATGGCCGACCGCTACACCTATGTGCCACTTATCGGGCTGTTTATCATCATTGTCTGGGGTGTTTCTGATATTGTGAAACGGTGGCAGCGTCAACGCATAGCTGTCGCCATATCGGCAAGTGTGGTCCTGTCAATCTTGATGATGTGCAATTGGCTGCAAATAAGACATTGGAAGGACAGCACCACCCTCTTCAAGCACACGCTCAATGTAACTTCTAACAACTATGTGGCTCACTATGCCTTGGGGAATGAACTGGCATTGCAGGGAAGCCTCGCGGAGGCCATTGCCCATTATAACCAGGCGTTACAAATCAAACCCAACCACGCGGAAACACACCATAATCTTGGAAATATTCTGACGTTGCAGGGAAATCTCGCGGAGGCCGTTGTTCATTATAGAGAGGCACTACGGATCAAACCCAACTACGCTGAGGCACACCGCAACCTGGCAGTTAATCTGGATCGGCAGGCGAACCACGAGGAGGCGATTAGACACTATAGTGAAGCGCTGCGAATCAACCCCAACGATGCGCAGTCTCACAACAACCTGGGAGCTGCGCTTGCCGAACAGGGAAAGTTGGAAGAGGCGATGGTACATTTTTCCGAGGCGGTGCGGCTCAAACCAAAGTTCACAGAGGCGCAACGCAACCTGGAACTTGGACTGACATTGATGGGAAAATCCGCCGGAGCACCTAGTGCAATCGCACGATAGAAGAGCTTGTTTGGCACTGCTCTTGCATGGAAAGCGGTGGGGTGAGCCTGAAGCTCTCCTTTGGCTTGTGCCATAACCTTCCTCCTTACCCCACCGACCAACCGGGCCAGGCGGAATGCACGTCGGTGGGGATTTTTTTGCCCAACCGCTAAAGACGCATTTTTTCTTGCTACTTCTCTCTCGCTTCTGTAATCTGATGCAGGTCAGGGGAAAAAAACTAGCCTATCAACGTTGCTTGTCTCAGATCCAGGGTTAACCTGGAGACTACGGTAACTGAGAGGGCCGGCCCAAATTCCAGAAGTCCACTGGCCGCGTTAGGGGCATGATGAAGGAATGCAAATATGGTAATTCCACAAGACAGGCGCCGTCACCCTAGAGCAAAAGCCAAATGGTCTGTTACCATAGAGACCACTCAGGGGGTGATAAATACGGAAATCCAAGACATCAGTGTCGTTGGAGCTTTTGTCCGTTGCCTGCACCCATTCAGACCTGACGAGGTCTTCAAGATGGTCATAAATGTCCCCCACGCACACCGTCGCCTACAGCTTGATTCTGAAGTGGTCTGGGTGAATGTCCAAGGACCTGACCACTCCCCGACACCCCGTGGAATGGGCGTTCAATTCATCCAGATATCTGGCAGTGACCAGCGATTCCTTACCAGAATGGTTTTAGACCGGTTGTAAATGACCTCTGCCAATCCTGCTCCTTGCCCTCCTATCATACTCCATTCGAAATTCATACAATTGCACTACTCGTTCAGCAACCTACTCTCTGGGGTGAGGATGAAAGGTTGCAGGTATTCCTGAAGTCCTCCTTGGGTAGATATACCACCAGTTGTGGGAGTGGTTTGCCCGCACCCCTCGCAAACCCGGTTGTCGGGAGCTTCGTGGCGCCAGGGGCACGGGCGGACAGGCAGCTGCGAATTGGACTGCTCTTGTTGGTATGGATTGTGCACTTGCAAATTAATTTTAAGGGCTTAAGAAAAAACTAATTCAAAAGTCAGCCCTTTGGGTTTTCTGTAGGAAAGAACAGAGAGGTAACTACACATTTCACTCTGTTTTCGCTCAAGAATTGCTTGAGGTTTACCTTGAGGGATAATGGTTGTAGGCTGGGTTCTAATAGGCGGATTTATTGTCTTAGTTCTGCTTCTCCTTGCTAAAGATGAGTATTATGACAGGCAAGAAAGCAAGCGGCGCATGGAGCTCCGAGCAGAAATAGCTTGGCCTGTTGTGATACAAACAGATCAGGGAGCTTCGCAGGGCAAAACCGTCAATATCAGTGCAAGCGGTGCATTGCTCCGCTGCCAAACGAAGTTCTTCTTAAACGAAATCATTACTCTGACCATCAAGCCACCCGTAAGACCCTCCATCGAGATTACTGCAGAAGTGGTCAGAACTAACATCCATTCCAACGAGAATGATAGCTCACCTCAGGGGACAGCCGTTCGCTTCATTATAATCTCTGAAAAAGACCGACAGTTCCTTTCCTTTACCGTGTTTGATCACCTCCGGGACAAGAAGATTTCCAAACACCAAATCAAGCAGTTGGATGAGGTCTAGGGTAAACTCAGCTGTACTCTTTTTGGCTCAAGTCAAATAGGGTTGGAGTTATCACCGGTCGTCCGCAATCCCCAATCCGAGATCCGCAATCCCGCATCTCACACCGACGTTCTGATGTGCCTCTAGCTTCGGATTTTGCACTGGATATTGTTGCCAGGCAGGGGTGGGAATCCCTATGCAGTCTTCCCATAGAAGGCCATACTGGCAAAAGTGACAAAAGAACGTTCGTTATCAACCTCGGTGTGGTCGTAGCGAAGGAGTTCCCCTTCAGCACTCCCCTCCAGGGTCTTGAGCATAACATAGAGAGGAGGTAGCCCACAAATACGACGGCGATTCTGCTGGCTCACCAAGGTGTTGGCAAAACCCTCAGCATCAACGGTTGCCATCAGCTCCAGCAAGTCATGATCAGCATCCTTATTTTCCCGCACCGTGCCGGCATGGGGGCGAAATGGATCCCCGTAACGGGGTCCAATATGAGCTAGGTCCACACTGCTCAGCAGACATACGGGTTGCGGGTACCTGTCCAGAGTTTCTCTAAGCGAGTGCACCATCGAGAGGATGGGCTCGCTGTGCTGCTTGAGTTCCTCCACGCCGAATGAACAAAGGATAGGGACAATGCGAACATGGGGTAACAGCATCTTGAGAAAGATAGTCTGGAACTCGATGGTGTGCTCGCGCCGGTGCGCAAACTCGTCCGCAAATAAGTCCAAGGTGGAGCAGCTGGTCAATTCGTCGATGAAGTCGTTATCTGCAGGCACCAAGCCCAGCGGCGTTTCAAAATCTTTACGGCTCAGGGCAAATCGTTGTGGCAGGGGTTCGTGGCCTGTACCGAGGATAACGCAGGTGTAAACTGTACTGGCCTCAAGCAGAGCCTTATACGCATGGGCGAAACATGGTCCGCCTGTACGCAGATCAATGTGTGGGGCCATGAGACCAACAATTGTTCTTTTTGAGTCTGTCGGATTTGGATCACCTGGACCGCCGTTTTCGGGAGCAAAGAAGCTTTGCAACTGGGCCCGAAGCCTTTCAGGGTTCGCATCATAGCTGACTCCCGCGTGGAAGGCGGAGCGAGAAGGCTGGTCGCGAAACTCAGCAATCAACTGCTGCAGGTGGGTACGACTCTTTTCATTTTCCAGGAAAAGATGGGCATCCAATTTCTGGACGAGGGCAGCCACATTTTCACGAAAAAGCATGTCACCAAACTGACGCATATAGGCAGCCTGTATATCCACGAGTGAGTTGGAGCCGTCCATGAGGGTAACGATAAAGTACGCCTGGGGAGTGAGCAGTAGGGTCTCTAAGTCTAGGCCCTCAAGATCACGGAGAGCAATGTATAGTTCGCGGCCACGTTGAATCGGAATGGCCTCCAAGCGACTCCGTAATTTGGGCAGTTCCGCACTCATAGATTGGCCTCGTTATTGCTATACCACCTTACGGAGGATTTGCTCCAAATTCTTGTACGATTCTTTAATACAGTGGCTTTGCCCCGCTGAATTATACTCTCCCGGCTCTATGGGAAGGGATTGTGACCCCAGTAATAACCCGGGTCAAATCAATTCGACTTCTCTTTCGATGGTTGGATCGAACCCGAGCAAGTCGACGATACTCAAGGCTCAAACAAGCTACTAAGTATAGTGAAAAAGAGGAATTGGAGCAATGTTTTTCTGGACAAGGAAATTGTTTGACTGTCCAAATAAAATGTGATATTTCAACATTATAAAGTACTTAGCCCGGATTCTTCATAAAGCTCTCCAGGCATTATGAACAATCCCATGCGAGAGTTGCACCTTCGGAGTCATTAGGACTGCTGTCAGATCTAAGGTCGAACTTGCTTACCCGCCGTAGCGCGTAGGCTAGGTAAAGCGTATCGAAGGACAAGCTGTGAACTGCTCGAGCCTACTGTGGAGTAACCATCACATCAGAAACTGGATGATCCGGGGCGGCAGATTTGGAAAGAACAATGTAGCTGACCCAAAGTCAGATATGATTATGCGACCCTATTTCAACATTTCATTGATTGCTTTACTGTTGTTCTTGCTTCTGGGAGGCTGTACCTTCTCTGGACAGAATGTGACTATAAAGGAAAAACTAGCAGCCGAACAAAAAGATGTCAGTGTTCACCTCAGTATGCGCAATGAGGCGTACTATCATTTCCTCAAATCACGTGAGTATTTAGGCCAGAATCGTATTGAGGAAGCACTGGCTGAACTAGAAATGGCCGCAACAGCCGATTCTGAATCGCCTTACCTCTTCATGGAGTTGGCCTCTTTCTACCTGCGTAAAGGTCAAAATACAAAAGCCCTCGCGGCGGCAGAGAGGGCCAAGAGGTTGGATCCTCAGTTGATTGAGGCCAGAATGATCCTTGCAGGCCTTTACAGCAGCCTGAAA
Organism: uncultured Desulfobacteraceae bacterium; assembly: GCA_964346905.1. Taxonomy (GTDB): domain Bacteria; phylum Desulfobacterota; class Syntrophobacteria; order BM002; family BM002; genus BM002. The sequence goes on from CAYFXH010000084.1 coordinate 7,502, forward strand.
CAACCTCAGCGCGCCATTGCCGAATATCGAGCAGTTCTCGAACTAAATCCAAAACAACAGAAGGCTCTTCTCTGGTTGGCTTCGCTCTATGCTGCCCAGGGTCAGTACGATGAAGCTCGCAGGGTTCTGCAACAACTGGTGGAACTGGAGCCCGAAAACCCAGTGGCAAATTACTATCTCGCTCGAATGGAACTGGAACTAAAAAACTATGAAGAAGCCGAAAAGTACTACCTAGAGGCTATAGAGATCCGACCGGATCTCGAAATGGCCCTCATGGATCTCGCCTATCTATACGAAGTCCAGGATCGTTTTACCGATGCAGAAGAGATATACAAGAAGATCCTGGACTTTGATCCGGAAAATAGGCAGGCGCGGTCACGCCTTGGTGATCTCTATTTGCGGCAGAATAACTACCGTGGTGCCCTGGCTGAATTTCAACGAATAACGGATCCGGAGGAGAAGGGCCTTGAGATGCGCAACAAGATCGGTCTTATACATCTGGAACTAGGCGAATATGAGCAGGCCATTGAAGTTTTCAGCACCCTCTTGGCAGGCCAGCCTGAAAACCAGCAGATTCGATACTATCTGGGCATCGCTTATGAAGAAAAGGGCGATTTTGAGCAAGCTCTAGCAATATTCGATGCCATTCCCGGAGAAGGACCCTACGGTCTCAAAGCCCGAATACATCGTGCTTTCATTCAGGAAAAGCAAGGCGATATGGAAGGAGCCATCGCTACTCTCCGTCAGGTAATAGACCAGCATCCCAAGGAAGAGGATGGGTACCTTTACCTTGGGAACATGTATGAAACGCTCAAGCGTTTTGCCGAAGCAGAGGATATTTTGAGGCAGGGGCTGAAGATGGCTCCAGGTCATCAACGTCTTCATTTCCGTCTCGGCGTGGTCTTGGATAGAATGGGAGAGCGTCAAAGTAGTATTGCTGAGATGGAGAAAGTGATAGCTCTGGATCCCAAAGATGCCACTGCGCTGAATTACTTGGGTTACACCTTAGCAGAAATGGGCATACGGTTGGAGGAGGCGGAGGGGTTTATTAAGCGTGCTCTCGTGCTCAAGCCAGAAGATGGTTACATTACCGACAGTATGGGTTGGGTCTACTTCAAAATGGGCCGACATGACGATGCGCTCCAGTGGATTAAGAAAGCACTGGAAAGGTTACCCGAGGATCCGCTGATCACTGAACACCTTGGAGACACGTACAGGGCTCTCGGCAGGTGGCGCGAGGCTAAAGAGGCGTACGAGAGGGCATTGCAGCTCGGTCATGACAACCCGGATCAGTTGGAAGCGAAGCTCGAAGAAAGCAGGCAAAAAGCGAGCGGCGAGGGGGGTCGGTGAACTCAGGGTCTGGATCAATCCCAGACAGGAGAGACATCAAGCCCGAGCTCGGCTGGCATAGTGCAGCAGAAGGTTTGTTCCAGCGTCGTTGGCTGTTGATATCTGCTTGCCTTTTGTTTATTGTTAACAGTTGTGCCAAGGAGCTACCTATCCTGGAGCCGGCAGACCTGCCGGTTTCTTTGGTTGTTGAACAACTTCAGCAAAGACGGAGCCACCTCTCCAGTTTCCGGGCAGCTGGTACTCTCAGGGTTCAAGGGGGAAAGCAACGCTGGTCGGGAAAGGCCTTTCTGCTCAGCCAAATTCCTCACTCTCTCCGCCTTGAGGTGGTGGGCTTATTCGGACAAACGGTTTTATCGCTGGCCAGCGATGGTGCCCACTTCATAATCTGGGAGCCCGGTCAAAACCGCGCCTATCAAGGATTGGCATCAAATAGGACTCTAGCTACTCTCATTGACATTCCGCTGAAAGATCGGGAAGTACTGCTGCTGTTGGCAGGAATTGTACCTCCCTGGAACGATGCAAAGGCTAAGCTGTTCAGGTTGCCGGACAGCGAGGGCCTTGTGCTGCAGCTGGAGGATTTCTCTGGTGGATTGACGCAACGGATCTGGCTTGAGGGGGAAGAACTGATTGTCACCAGAATTGAGCGGTTGCAGGGGAACGAGCGCGAGTTAGAAGCGATCTTCACAGACTATGTTGCTGTTGAAGGATCTCTGTACCCCCAAAGTATAGAGATGGAGGGAGCCAAAATTCGTCTCAGCCTTCGCTATGAGCAGTTTTCGGTCAACGAACCCTTAGATGATAGTATCTTTCACCTTACTCTACCCGAAAGGGTTGAGATCCATCCCTGGTAATCCTGCGTTTGGGGTCTGGATTCTCACTCCTTACTTGGGGCTGCCTTCAGCCTAAGTCAATGATCTATGACCAGGTTCTCTGAGCCGTAGGCCTAAAGGACGTGGCCTCCATGATACAGTGAAGATGGTTGTGTCATGAAGCGTTTCGTTGTCGACCGCATGCTGGGTAAACTCTCAAAGTGGTTGAGGGTGCTCGGGTACGATGTAGTCTACCTGCAGGAGGCTCGGAGCGCAGAAGTTCTTGCCCGGCTCCACGAGGGCAGGATTCTCCTGACGAGGAACCGCAGAGCAGGAAGGTGGCACGAGCAGGGTAGGGTATTCGTGGTTAACGCGAATGATCCCAGAGAACAACTCCGTGAGGTAATCCAGGGATTAAGCTTGAGCAGGATGAGCGCAGCACTTTTCAGCAGATGCCTGATGTGTAATTGTCTCCTCAGCACGGTCAGCAGGGAAGAAGTGCGAGAAGCTGTACCCGAGTACGTTTGGCATACGCAGGATCAATTTCACCGCTGCGATGACTGCGGCAAGGTCTACTGGGCCGGATCACACTCAGAAAAAATGCAAAAACTTTTGGAAGAGATCCTCACTGACTATGAGTAACCAACTACATACTCGATTGCTGGATCCTTGATAATTGAGACCTGTTTCATGACCTCAGTTGTGCTCCCATCGGGCATCGAGTATAGAGACATTCTAACTGGCTTCTCGAGAGGAAAATTATGGCCCTGGAAGTAAGGGGCTCGTGACTAGAGGCTCGAGATGCGACTGTACTGCTGGCAGCCAGCCGGTATCTCTCTACTGAGGAGCGCAGTCGCTTGGATCACCTTGAATTTTTTCCAAGGCGTGTTCCAGAGCAGGAAGTAGTACTTCCAGATTTTCTCGTGCACCCTTCATACTGCCGGGAAGGTTGATGATGAGTGTCTGGCCCCTGATTCCCGCCACCGCGCGGGAGAGCATTGCCCGGGGGGTTTTGGCTAGACTGACCGCCCTCATTGCTTCTGCCATGCCGGGTACTTGACGATGAACGACTGCAAGGGTGGCATCGGGGGTTACGTCCTCCGGGCTGACCCCGGTACCGCCGGTGGTAACCACGAGATCTAGACAAGACTCATCAGCAAGGTAGCGGAGCTGCTGTTCAATGAGGTGCTGCTCATCCGGGAGCACCTCAGCATGAACAACTGAGAACCCTGCCTTCTGTAAGATCTCCTGGACCAGCGGGCCACTTCTGTCCTCCCGCTCGCCGCGGAATCCCCGATCACTGATTGTCAATATTGCCGCTTGTCTCATGCCCGGCATTACACTCCCTTCGCCGACTAGATAATCAATAGCTCAAACCATCAGCTGGGCCAATAGATGAATCTTCGTCTTGCTGGCATGGTGAGGTGCAACCGATACTACCATTTTCTCACGCCAGGATGCAAAGAGTACAAAACATCTAGCGGCTGTTCAAAACAGGAGGAGGAACATTTCATTCACCCCCACCCCCGTCCCCGCCACAAGAGCTATCGACACGGAGTTCCACTGAGAGCCAGTCGAAATCCTCAGGTGGAGTTCCTCGGGAGCTGCAAGAGGAGGGAGGGGCTGATATGAACTGGTTTGCAGTGTCTATGTACCTGAATTGTTCACGAAGTGGAATGAGGTAAGAACCATGACTGTGGCCACTGCGGGCGGGTCTTGCCAGAATCGATAAGCGCTCCTCTCATTTATATCCCTTTTTAATGAGAGTACGGCTTGCAGCGGTACTTATCACACTCGAAATTCCCTTGCTGATGGACAAACGCTTGAGATCAGCGACCATCAGGGTTCCGACAATCTTTAGGCCGATGGCGATGGGTGTCTTGGGGTTGCTCACCAGACCTAGACGAACCTGATAGTTTCTCATCCATTCCCGGTTAATGGCGATTTTTCGAAG
>CAYFXH010000084.1:11624-20427 GCA_964346905.1 uncultured Desulfobacteraceae bacterium
ATCCGCTACGGTGCGTGAATTGGTAATGGCAACAACCTCCTGCTCCGTGATCTTCGGACTGTCGAGCACCGCCTCCTGCACCTGCTTATTACTGTCCTTGATGAGAATGCTCCGCGCCTCCTTGTCGCCCATCATAGCCAGTTGGATTTTTTCAGGAACCGCCATGTCCTGAATCTCCTGGTATCGGCTTTTAGCCTTCTTCTCATCTTTGGTAGCCTGCGGTTTGTCGGGAGCGCGCTTGCCGCTAACACGCTCAGCTATTACCCGTTCAGCCGCCACAATCAGTTTCTCATCGACCTGACCGCTCTTGGCCAGCCGCTTGAGATCCCCATCCAGCAAGGTGCTAATCAGTCTGAGGCTGATGGGAAGCGGCGTATTGGGATTGTTCACCAGACCCAAACGAACTTTGTAGTTTTTCAACCAATTCCGGGTGAGGGCAATCTTACGAAGCAACTCACCACCCAGGTTAGTTGAGCTGACAATGGCAACAACCTCCGCCTCTCTGATCTGGGGGTTGTCGAGCACCGCCTCTTGTACCTGCGTGTTACTATCATTGAGGAGGATGGCACGTACCTCACTGCCACCCGTAGCAGCCAATTTTATTTTTTCCGAGACCGGCATGTCTCGGATCTGCTGGTACTGGACTTTGTTGGACTTCTCTTCCTTGGGCTCTGCCGGATTTCCGGTTTCATTCATAGTTTTGGTCTCGTCTTAGGTTCTCAGCCTTACTCTTCCTTTTCTTTTTGGGCGTCCGCTATCAGCTGTTCCTGCAGATGAGCTGGCACCTCCTCATAATGGGAATGTTTCATGGTAAACATGCCGCGGCCACCGGTTATGGAGCGTAGATCTGGAGCATATTTGAGTACTTCTGCCATGGGCACATGCGCTCTCACTATCTGGTTTCTGCCTTTGGAATCCATTCCCAAGACCTTGCCGCGCCTGGAGTTCAGATCGCCGATCACATCTCCCATACTTTCATCAGGGACAGTCACCTCCACCTCCATAATCGGTTCAAGCAAGGTAGGCTGCGCCTCTGCAACTCCCTTTTTGAAGCACATGGACGCGGCAATTTTAAAAGCCATTTCTGATGAGTCCACCTCATGTGATTTGCCGTCATAGAACCGCACTTTGAAATCCACCACCGGGTAGCCTGCACGCACACCCGACTGCTTCGCCTCAGTGATCCCTTTCTCCACTGCTGGAACAAAGCTGCGGGGCACATTCATACCCACCAAAGCCTCTTCGAATTCAAAACCCGTGCCACGTTCAAGCGGAGCGAGATCAAAATGCACCTCAGCGAACTGACCACGGCCGCCAGTTTGCTTCTTGTGCCGGTAAACAACACCCTTGACCGGCTTCTTGATGGTCTCTTGGTATGGCACCTTCGGTGGTGACAGATTCACCTCCACGCCGAACTTCCGCTTCATTTTTCCCATGGAGGCCTCAATGTGGATTTCGCCCATCCCAGATAGGATCGTTTCTCTGGTTTGATCATCACGGTGCACCTTGAGCGTGGGATCTTCTTCCATGAGTCGGGCGAGAGAACTAAAAATCTTATCCTCATCTCCTTTACTCTTTGGTTGAACCGCCATTGAGACTATGGGGTCTATAGTCGCGGGTACCGAGTAAACTATGGGCTTATTGGGATCGCAAAGGGTGTCACCGGTAAGCGTCTCCTTCAATTTAGCCACTGCCACAATCTCTCCCGGACCAGCACTCTTAATGGATTTTTGGCTCTTTCCCTGCATGAGCAATAGGGAACCAAAACGCTCCTTCGTTTGCTTGGTGGAATTGTAAACGCTGCTGTCTGCAGAAAGGGTCCCAGAAAAAATGCGGATAATGGTGAGACGTCCGGCATAAGGGTCACTGACAGTCTTAATTACCTGAGCGCTCAACGGCTCTCCTGGCTCAGGCTTGCGCACTTGCTCTTCGTTGTCTTTGGGGTTGACACCCGTTTTATCACCTAGGTCCTTTGGACTCGGCAGACACTGGACAATGAGGTCCAAGAGCATCTGGATCCCCATGTTCTTAGTGGCAGAACCACAGGTGATGGGAATGATCTCACCGGCAATGCAACCATCGCGCAGTCCGTTGAGGAGTTCTTCAGACGTGAGTTCCTCTCCTTCCAAATACTTTTCCAAAAGCGTATCGTCAGACTCGGCGATGCGTTCAATTATCTGCTCCTGCTGACTCTCCACCAGGTCCGTTAGATCAGCTGGAATATCAACCTCCTTCATTTTGCCGCTTCCATCATCCTGGAACTCGTATGCTTTCGCCCCCAACAGGTCTACGATACCGCTGAAAGTTTCGGCGGAGCCTATGGGGAGGTGTACCGGAGTAGCTTTGTCGCCAAAGATTTCTTTGATCTCGTTGGCGACTTTGAGAAAGTCAGAGCGTTCCCGGTCCATTTTATTAATTGTTATCAGCCGTGGCAGATTCAAGTCGTCGGCAAACTCCCAGACCTTCTCGGTCTGTACCTTCACTCCATCAATGGCGTCGATCACCACCACGGCTCCATCAGCTCCATGGAGACAGGTCTGGGTGTCCGCCAGGAAGTTAAAATCACCCGGGGTGTCAATGAGGGTAATAGGAGAATTCTTCCAGACGAAGCTACAGAAAGAGGAACTTAAGGTTATTTGCCTGGCAATCTCTTCAGCATCGTAGTCTAGAATGGAGGTGCCATCATCCACCTTGCCCAGCCTTTTGGTATTGCCGGTTACAAACAGCATTGCTTCTGCCAGGCTGGTTTTTCCTGCACCTCCATGGGAAATGATCCCCACTGTTCTGAGATTATCAATCGTTTTACTCATGAAAACTCCTCTCTGATGTTATTGTATGATTGTACTTTCCAATTCGGAAATCGGAATTCGGGATGCGGATTTCGGATGTGCACGTTTCGGACTGCAAATTGCGGAATCTTAAAATCCATAGATTACTCAAAGCAACATCAAGTGTCCAGAATCCGGAGTCAAGGAGAGCCCCGCAAAGCTGGAAAAGATGTAACAAATGAAATTACCTCAGCGCAGAAATCAAAGTCAAGGAAAAGTTTGGCAACCACTTTTTCATTGATTCTTTTTCCGCCACTGTGCTAAATATTTAGTTTTCTGTACTTTATTTGGAGAAAGCCGCCGTGGAGAAAGCGCTTCAGGACTTCCTCCGATACCTCAGAGTGGAAAAAAATTATTCCGCCCACACTTTGAGAAATTACCGAAGCGATCTTCGTCAGTTTGTTGGTTTCATGCGTGAAAGGAGTACGGAAACAAGAGCTCAGGATTCCAAGATTTTACCTCCTGAACAGGTGGACCACCTGCATATTCGCGCTTATCTCGCTTCGCTCTATCGCCGTAATGCTAAGAGTTCCGTGGCCAGGAAGCTATCAGCACTCCGTTCCTTTTTCAACTACCTGCTCAGGCAGGGAGAGATCAAACAGAATCCGGCAGACATGGTGTCTGCCCCAAAAATGGGAAAGGCCATACCGGACTTTTTGCCAGTGGACGAAGCCTTTCAACTAATGGACGGCCCCGATACCAGTACGGTACTTGGTTGCCGTGATCGGGCCATTTTGGAGGTTCTTTACTCGTGCGGTTTGCGGGTCAGTGAACTTACGGCTTTAAATTTGGGAAGTATCGATCTGGAGCGAGGTCTAGCCCGGGTGGTGGGCAAGGGAAACAAGGAGCGAGTCGTACCCATCGGCAGTAAAGCAAGGGAGGCCTTGTCCAACTATCTACGGAGAAGAGGGGTGCTGTTGACTGGCGTCACGGATCATGAGGCACTCTTCTTGAACAATCGCGGCGGCCGGCTGAGCGGTAGGAGCGTCGCCCGTCTCCTGAAGAAACTGCTGCAGAGGTGTAACCTGAACCGGCCATTGAGTCCACACGGCCTGCGGCATAGTTTTGCCACCCACCTGCTTGATGCTGGAGCTGATCTGCGGGCCGTCCAGGAGATGTTGGGCCATGTCAGCTTATCCACCACCCAGCGGTACACTCATCTGAGCGTGGACAAACTTATGGCTGAGTATGATAAGGCACATCCGAGAAGCCGGCTGCGACGGCCGGAGGTAGAAGACCAGGGAGAGACGGGGGAGGGTTAGCTACACAGCTTGAGCCATATTGTGTAGAAGGAACTGAACAGCAGGCAGCGGGCAGCAGGCAGCAAGCAGCTAAAGCTGGGAAGTAGGGAACAGATTGCTACTGCTTACCGGTTTCTGCGCAGAGCGTAAGAATGTAAACGCCATGCGCTATGCGCTTTGCGCAAGGACGCAGACATGAAGGGTACCACCATATTGGTTGTTAGACGCGGAGCTCAGGTTGTGGTTGCAGGCGATGGCCAGGTGACCATGGGAGACACGATTCTCAAACACCAGGCACGCAAGGTTCGCCGTCTCTACCACGGCAAGGTCATAGCCGGGTTTGCTGGCACTACCGCGGACGCCTTCACCCTGTTTGAGCGATTTGAGGCCAAATTGGAGCAGTATAACGGAAACTTGCGCCGGGCGGCGGTGGAACTGGCTAAGGACTGGCGTACCGATAGAATACTACGTCGTCTGGAGGCATTGCTAGCCGCGGTGGACCGAGACAACTCTCTGGTCATCTCCGGCACCGGGGATGTGATCGAACCAGATGACGGCCTGCTGGCAATTGGCTCAGGAGGTCCGCAGGCGCTGTCCGCGGCACGAGCTCTGGCGAATCACACTGATCTCGATGCGCGCCAGATCGCCGAGGCGGCAATGGAAATCACTGCAGAACTTTGTATTTACACCAACAAAGAGTTTGTTTTTGAAGAGCTGGACGAAAAAAATGGAAGCCCTGACCCCACCTGAAATTGTTGCGGAACTGAATAAATATATCGTTGGCCAGAACGACGCCAAGCGATCGGTGGCCATTGCTCTGAGGAATCGCTGGCGGCGTCAGCAGGTGCCTGAGCACCTCAGGGATGAGATCGCCCCGAAAAATATCATCATGATTGGCCCAACTGGAGTGGGGAAGACCGAAATTGCTCGCCGCCTTGCTTCTCTGGCCAATTCACCGTTCCTCAAGATCGAGGCCTCCAAGTTTACCGAGGTTGGATACGTGGGACGTGACGTGGAGTCGATGATTCGCGATCTCTGCGAGCTGGCAGTGAACATGGTCAGGGGCGAGGAACAGAAAAAGGTGATAGCGCGAGCCGGCGAGATAGCTGAGGAAAAGACCCTGGATATTTTACTGCCGGGGGACCGGGAGCAAGAGCTCCCTGCCGAAGCTACCGCTGAGACCACCGCTTCCCCTAAAGAACCTGGAGGGCGAGTCGCTACGGGAACTCGGGAGAAGCTTCGCCGACTCCTGCGGGAGGGGCGACTTGATGATCGCTTCGTAGATCTGGAGATCAGCGATCGTAGCTACCCCATGATCGAGATCTTTAGCAGTGCCGGACTGGAGGAGATGGACATCAACTTGCGGGAGATGCTGGGCAGTATGATGCCCCGCCGTACGAAACGTCGCAAGGTCAAGGTCCCAGAAGCTCTGGAGATTCTCACCCAAGAGGAAGCCCAGCGATTGATCGATATGGACAAGGTGATCAAATTGGCTGTTGAAAGGGTAGAGCATTCGGGGATTATCTTTCTGGATGAGATCGATAAAATAGCTTCTCGGGAGTCCACCCGGGGACCTGACGTGTCTCGAGAAGGGGTACAGCGGGATCTCCTGCCCATTGTTGAGGGCTCCACAGTGAACACCAAATATGGAATGGTCCGCACCGATCACATTTTGTTCATTGCTTCGGGAGCCTTTCACGCCTCCAAACCTTCTGATTTGATCCCGGAGCTCCAAGGGCGCTTCCCTATCCGGGTGGAGCTCCATGCTCTGGGCAAGGATGAATTTGTCCGTATACTCAAGGAGCCGGAGAATGCCCTGACCATTCAGTACGAAGCATTGATGGCCACCGAGGGCATTGAACTTGTTTTCCAGGACGACGCCGTGGAGGAAGTGGCCCAGATCGCCCATGATGTCAACGCTCGCACCGAGAACATTGGCGCCCGACGGCTACACACGGTGATGGAAAAGCTTCTGGACGAGGTTTCCTTCAGTGCACATGGATTGAAGGGTCAGCAGATTGTCATAACCCAGCAGTACGTGCGGGAAAAACTCCAGGATATCGTCAAGGACGAAGATTTGAGTCGGTATATTTTGTGATTAGCTTTCACCAATCCGGGATCAACTATGGGCAACATAAGGAAACGTATAGAAAGTATATATGAATGTTCCTTTAACGAATGCAGGGTCTCTTTTCTAAACCTTTGTGATAGCTGATAGCTGATCGCTGAAAGCTTATGAGACCATGAAAAAACTCATTGAAAAAGCGAGCGTTCTCATTGAGGCACTGCCCTATATGCGACAGTTTTACCAGAAAACCGTGGTTATTAAGTACGGCGGTCATGCAATGGTGGAAGAGCGCCTCAAGCGAAGTTTCGCCCAAGATATAGTGTTGCTCAAGTACGTCGGCATTAATCCGGTGGTGGTTCATGGCGGTGGTCCGCAAATAGGCCAGACGCTGGAACTCGTTGGCAAGAAGTCCGATTTTTGTGAGGGTATGCGCATTACCGATAGCGAAACCATGGACGTGGTGGAGATGGTTTTGGTTGGTAAGGTGAACAAGGAAATCGTCTCTCTTATCAACCAGCATGGCGGCCAGGCCGTGGGGCTTAGTGGCAAAGACGGTCGCTTGATTCAGGCCAGGAAACTGCAGCTTTACCGTGATCAGGAGGGCGAAGAGCCCCCGGAGCTTATCGATTTGGGTATGGTAGGTGAGGTCCAGGCAATTCAAGCTGAAGTGATTCAGACCCTGGAGGAAAGTCGCTTTATCCCAGTTATCGCTCCAGTGGGTGTTGGGGAGCAAGGCGAGACGTACAACATAAATGCCGATTTGGTGGCCGGTAAGATCGCCCCAGCCCTCAAGGCTACCAAGTTAATCCTGCTCACTGATGTGGAGGGAGTACTGAACACTGACGGCAATCTCATTTCGAGTTTGGATACAACTCAGGCTGCCGAGCTGATCCAGAAGGGAATCCTGACGGGAGGCATGATTCCTAAGGTGCGTTGCGCCATCACGGCGGTTGAAGAGGGGGTGGACAAGGCTCATATCATTGACGGCAGGGTGGAACATGCCGTGCTCCTTGAGATTTTCATGGATCGTGGCATAGGTACTGAAATAGTAAGCAGTAAGCAGTAAGCAGAGGGCAGTAAAAGAACTAAATGATACGGTGACGCGGCGAAAGAACAAATCCTGTTATCGCCGTGACTCCGCGTCTCCGTGCCTCCGCGTCGAATTGATCGGAGCATTGCCACTTTGGGTTCAGTCAAAGGTTTATTATGGAGACTGACAAACTAATGCAACAATCGCAAACGCACATTTGCCAGACCTACAACCGCCATGATCTGGCCCTGGCCCGCGGCAGCGGCTGCTATTTGTGGGATCAGGAAGGGCGACAGTATTTAGACTTTGTGGCCGGAATAGCGGTTTGCAACCTCGGGCACTCTCCCCCGGAACTCGCTAGGGTCTTGTATGAGCAAGCACAGGAGCTGGTGCATGTCTCGAACCTCTACTACACTGAACCGCAAGTGAGACTGGCGGAGTCCCTTACCAGCCTCTGCTTTGCCGACAAGGTCTTTTTCTGCAACAGCGGTGCCGAGGCTAATGAGGCAGCCATCAAATTGGCCCGTAAATACTCCCAAGACCGGTATGGCCCTGGCCGCTACGGTATTATCACCATGAAAAATTCCTTTCATGGGCGCACGTTAGCCACCCTGTCCGCCACCGGGCAGGAGAAGATCCAAGAAGGTTTCGAACCTCTGGTGGACGGTTTTCGTTATGTGGATTTCAATCGACTGGAGTCGGTGGCCGAAACAATCGATGAAACCACCTGTGGTCTCCTGCTTGAGCCCATTCAGGGAGAGGGTGGAGTACGTGTGCCCGATGCGGATTACCTGGCCGGACTGCGAGAGCTGTGTGCAAAAAACGATGTGCTCCTCATCTACGATGAAATTCAGGTGGGCATGGGGAGAACCGGGAAGTTATTTTCGCACCAGTATGAAGGTGTGGCTCCGGACATCATGACCCTGGCTAAAGCACTGGCTAATGGAATCCCAATTGGCGCCATGCTCACCACTGACGAAGTGGCGGCTGCCTTCACTCCGGGCAGTCATGCCAGCACATTCGGGGGCACGCCTCTGGTCTCGGCGGTGGCCCATGAAGTCCTCCGGCAAATCAGCCGGGATTCCTTTCTGGGCAGTGTTCGGAGTGTAGGAGACTATTTCAAAGACCGGTTGCTGGCCCTGCAAAAGAAGTACCCATTCGTTCGAGAGGTGCGGGGCCGCGGACTGATTCTAGGAATGGAGCTTGAATTTCCCGGGGGTGAGATTGTTGCCCAGTGCCAGAAGCGAGGTGTGCTGATAAATTGTACCGCCGAAAAGGTTCTCCGTTTTCTGCCACCACTGATAGTAACTTCTGAGGAAGTGGATTCTCTCATAGAAACCCTGGACGATGTTTTGGGCCAGATAGAGAGACCTTCACAATAGGTGTCGGGCTGAGGCAAGTCTGTAAGTGGGTAGACGAGATAGCTTGATTATCTTGTTATCGCATATCGAATACCCGCCCGCCTCGCCTGAGTTCGCCCCAGGCGGACGATGGCGGGCAGGTCGAACAAGGAATTTCGAACAGCAGAGGTTTTTGAAAGCAGTAAGACACTGTTTTTCACTTCGATATTCTGCGGTTTCTTGTTCTGCGGTTCTGCGGTTCATTTGTTAAAAACTTGATAGGTGATACGTGAATA
>CAYFXH010000085.1:0-1473 GCA_964346905.1 uncultured Desulfobacteraceae bacterium
CATAAAAAAGTGCTATGTGTTCAGAGAAAGCTTCATAAGAAAGGGTAATGGTCAACTGAGGAATTGCCCACAACCATATCTGGAAAATAATGAGCGCCCACATACCACCAATGGTCCAGACAAAATAGAAAAGGAGAAAAAGCAAGCCAGCATAAGTAAGTAAGGGCCACACCCTGTATTGCCACCAGCCATCTCCGAGAAGTTTAAGCAAAAGGGCTTGTGGCAAAACGTAACCAGGACCCGCTGTCACCCCAGGGGGGAAGTAAGAGAATCCTTCGTCATCTTGAACAGAGGGTCTTCCGTGGATGCTTGGATGGACACCCGCACCTTCATTGACAACTGTGTTGGTGTATGATGCATAGATGCCTCGACGCATCAAGTTTTTGGCAACCCCCAAGTACCAACCGCTATCATGTTCGATGCTTCCATAGTTGGCGGCAAATATCACAACTCTCGCGAAAAAAAGTCCAACGGTTAGGAAAATGAAGACTCCTGTCCACAAACCTTTATTGCTCAGGCGGCCATTGAGCGGTAGAAATTTTGCTACTACGTTACTCATCTCTTGCAGCTTATGCGTCCTCGAACTCCTGGGTCCCGTCATTCCGGAAGGCGCGGAGCGACTATCCGGAATCCAGTAAAACTACAGCTTCCTTTTCCTGGATACCGGATCTCGGCTTCACCTCGTCCGGCATGACGACTACCAAGATTGCCAGAATGCCCCGTGCTTTGCACGGGGATGAATGGCATCCCTCAATCCCCTCACCCCTGGGGGAGAGGGTCAGGGTTTTGTTCTACTGGCCGGTGGTCAAAAATTAGAGTCAATGCCCATTTTTCAGACCAGTGTTTACATCTGAAAACGAAACAAGATTGTCTGCCATAAAGACCGAAATGCAGCCTTCAAGAGTTTCCATCTTCGTATCGACACCTCTCCTGTTGTTCTCTGAGAATGAGCGACAGGTATCTCCAGAATCCTGTAATTGTTCTTGCATGCAATACCGGAGATTATTACGTTTGGTGCAAAGGTACGAATTGGTATCTTGAAGAATATCTCTTTAAATATGTGACCTCTCATGAGTCTATAGGGGCAATTGACATCGGACACCCCCCTACCATAAAAGATCCTTACAACAGTTTTAGCGGCAGAGCTTATACATCTACGACTCAGTGAATCTCTACGGTCGATCCTGCTCCCTATTAAGAAATCGAAAGCGTTTCTTTTTTCCCAAAAATCCTGAAAGAACTCGACACCAATTTCGTTATCCGAGTCTATTTGAAATATCCATTTAGAATCATTATTTTCACGGTACCCTTCCAGGATAGTAGGACCATGGCCGGTGTTTATCTTATTGTGGACAACAACATGTGTATTCTTGACTGCATATTCGTTGAGTATTTCGAGAGTATTATCTTTTGATCCATCATTATAGGCGTGGATTCCGAAATCAATTTGTAGTCTTTTGAGTTCTCTATCCC
>CAYFXH010000085.1:1492-13056 GCA_964346905.1 uncultured Desulfobacteraceae bacterium
ACTTCCCCGATTATCTCTTCCTCAATATAGACTGGCAAAATAACAGCCAACTCTAATCTAGCTTCAGCCATGAGATCATCTCGGTTTTATCTTTTCCTTATATGTTTTGAGAGCGCTGGCAATTGTTTGATCCATGTTGAGATACCGGTATTCAGCTAATCTTCCTCCAAAGATGACATTTTCAGTTTTTCGCATCTCTTCCTGGTACTTCATAAGAATACCTTTGTCTGCAAACGTATTCATCGGATAGTAGGGGTCATCGTCATCAACGTGCTCCTTGGGATACTCCCGGAAAACTAATGTGCTGTCACCGGAGTACGCTCTTTCTTCATGGAGGTGTTTGAACTCGTGCGTTCTGGTATATGGAACTGAAGCCTCAGCATAATTCATTACAGAAGTCCCCTGAAAATCGCGGACCTGGTAAACCTCTCTTTTAAAACTCAAGGTGCGCCACCCCAACACCTTATGTTTGTAGTCGAAAAATTGGTCGAGTCTACCAGTGTAAATGACACAGCAATCAGCGGGAATGAGGTGGCGGATCTGAAAGAAATCAGTATCCAGATACAGGTCAATGTTTTTGTGGGCTAGGATATGTTTGAAGAGTTCACCGTAACCTTCATTGGGTATGCCCTGCCATGGGTCGTCAAAGTAATCACTCTTGTAATTGAATCTGACTGGTAATCTGGTAATAATATCAGCAGGTAGATTTTTTGGATCAGTTCCCCAATGTTTTACGGTGTATCCTTTTATGAATGCTTCGTAAAGTGGTCTTCCTATGAGAGAAATTGCTTTCTCTTCTAAGCTAAGTGGATTCATTACGTGTTCTTTTTCAATTTCTACTTTAATGAAGCTCTCAGCCTCTGCAGGTTTTAGATTTACGCCGTAAAAAGCGTTAATCGTCTCGAGATTTATTGGCATCTGATATATTTTATTATTGAAGGTAGTTAGTACTTTGTGACGATAGTGGTTAAATGTACAGAATCTATTTATATATCTCCATACTTCTTGATCAGAAGTATGAAATATATGTGAGCCGTATTTGTGGTATTCGATGCCAGTCTCTTTGTCGATTTGCGAATAGCTGTTACCACCTATATGGTGACGTTTATCGATAACTACTACTCGTTCACCTTTGTCTGCCGCTATTCGCTCTGCGATCACCGAGCCAAAAAAGCCAGACCCAACGACAAGATATTTGAGATTTTTCAAATCCATCGCGAGGTTAACCCTCTTTTCGGCGGTAAATCTCAAACGCCAACAATTGCTTCAGTTCGTCAAGTTCCGTGTCTGTTTCTGCCTGATAATTGTGCCGGATATATTCCCGCAACTGCGGAAATCTCTCCATATCTTCCATGGAGACGATGTATTTGGGAGGAGATTTTTGTAAAGACCGGATCACCTCTTCAGCAGGAACCCTCTCTTCAGGCCGATGAACCAGGAATGGGCTTGGCGTCTTTCTTAAAGCATAGAAGTTTATTTCCGGGTTCACTGCCCATACGTAAACAAGCTCGTCCGGCCGAGTGCGCTTGCGCAGATGCTTACCTATAAAACGTGTTATTGAAAAAAGAGGAGTGCGGTATTGATGATAGGAAATCTGGTCTGCGTTATACCTCACGTAGTAGGGAGTATCTGTTATCACAAAGAGCAGAAAAGCCTTGGCAAGAACAAGCGTCAACACCAGAGAAATAGGACTTCGCAAAAGTTGGATGCCACGGGCCCGAACTTGGTGACACAGCTTAATGAGGCCTACTCCACCCAAAATCGCAAGGGACGGAATAGTTTGAATAAAGTAGTGACCATAAAAACGTCCACCCAGTGAAACCCCCAGAAATGAAAAAAGTGGCCAAGTGGTCATAAGAAACCAAACGCTTCTCTCCCAGTGAGGAGGTTTGACCCCAGGGCTGTCGATCTGTGAATTACGCAACTCTTGCCGCAGGTAGACGATACCAGCCAGGGCAAGCAGCCAGAGGAGACCATTCTCGCTCAAGACATTCTTTATTTCATGCAGGAAAATGGCGAGGTTGGGAAATTTCTGGTAACTTTCGTTGATGTATCGAAAGTTGGCGCTCACCATCCAGAAGTAAAACTTGTTCAGGGCACCATGCAAACCGAAATAGACCAAGAAGGGAAGCCATGGGAGCACCGAGCCCACGGCGACCCACAACACGTTAGCTAGTGCACGAAAAGCATAATCCCTGTCCTTTGCCCGCCACATAGAGACGAGCAGGTACACCGCCACCCAGAAAATATTGACCGCGGCCACTTGCTTGATGGTAGAAGCCAGGCCGGTCCAGAGACCAAAAAGTAGGTAGTGTTTTCGTTCACCGGTTTCTACAGCCTTTATCAGAGAATGGGCGGCAAGGGTGTAGGGAAGGACCATGAATATTTCCGTATTAACCCCGCCTCCCTCGATTCTTGGGCCAGAGGAAAAGATTCCGAAAAGTAGAGCAGCCACCCAACCAGCCTTGGCACCGGCCATTTTGCGGCCTACAAGAAAGACGGCCAGAACAGTTCCCAGAGTATAGATGCTGGCAAAAATCTTGACGCTCAAAGCGGATGTTCCAAACAGTAGAAACGCTATAGAGTACAGTACATAAATACCTGGGGGTTTGTGATCATATACATCTCTATAAGGAACAGAACCTTCGAGCATCCCCCAACCAATGTAAGAGTAAACGCCTTCGTCCAACTGAAGTGGCTGGTTCCAGAAATTCATGCGAAGGAGCCAGGTAAGGACCATTATGGCCATAAGCAACGCCAGGGTGGAGTACTGTAACTGCTTGCTTGTTGAGAGCGTCTCTTCGAAGAACTTCATTAACCCAACCTCCCCATTCTGGTGGAGATGGACCAAGTAATCAGCAGTAAGAACACAGTGAGTAGGCTCACCCACAATCCTATCTCAAAACTCAACGGCTCATAAACCACCTCTACCCGGTGAGATCCGGGTGCTACGGGGATGGCACGAAACACGTAATTGGCCCGAAGGATTTCTTCCCGCCTGCCATCCACATACACCTTCCATCCTGGATAATAGGCCTCGCTCATGAACAAAAGAACTGCCTCTGGAGTGTTGACTTCCAGGCCCATCCGATTGTTCTCGTAGCTTAGCACCTTGACGGTAGACTTTAATGTGGGTATGGTCGGCGCCTTCTTCAATGCTAGAAATCGAGTCGGCACTTTCTCCAGCAGAACTGCACTCTGAGGATCAAAGTTGGGATCATAAAAGGCTCGAGCAAACTCCTCGTCGCTTTTTAGCACCTGATAATTCGTTACCAGAAAAGCTCGAGGCAGTCTATTGTGATTCTCATAGAGTTTGCTGGTCGCCAGCCCGTCTTGGACATACACATAACCAGGCAAATCGATGGGTTCTGCAGCCAGCACATATTTCACATTGAGCAGATCAAGCAGGGTACGGATAGGAGCCAGAGGCCTGTCACGGACAAGGCTCATGAATCTCTCATAGCGGGGCTGGAGGGGGACATTGTAGCCATCAATATCAAAAAGGTGGTGTTCCATCATGAGATCGTACCCGAGAAATTCCTTGCGTATCCGGTGGTAGTCTGCATGGGATTTTACTGTGACCTGCAATTCTTGCGCCTCTGGGAGAACGTGAAACCGAAAGAGATCACCATCGGATCTGAGGGTGCGAATAATATTGGTTTCCTCATGAAAAGAGGTAGCATCCAGCTTGTTAGTGTAACCACGGTTTCCCAGAAAGAGGTCCAGAGTAAGCAATATGAGCAGCAACGGGCTTCCCAGCCGAGATAGTTTTTGCCGCAGCCCGAAGAAAATGACCCACGAGGATAGGACGGCAAGAATCAGCAGCCGGTTGAAATTGTGCAGGGCCATGGGCAAGTACTCGAGGTCCAATGAGGTCTCCAACCATTGCTCCATGAAGTACAGCACTTTCCCAGGGAAAAAACGGCCCAATATCAATAGACCACTCAACAAAACTACGATCGCCACCAACAACGTCTGGTAGGCCGCAGAAGACCGGCGGTTCTCGGAAAACCGCCGACCGATAAAATCTAGCCCCAGACCGGCAGTTACGCATAGCCAAAAGATAAACAGAAAAATGAACTTTACCGGATACCGCAACGTGGCAAACAGCGGGAAATGCCTGTAGAAAAAAGGGTAGACCGGAGTATATTTTCCCAGAGCGAAGACCAAGGTCACCGCCATAGCTCCGAGGAGGATGAGGCCACGCTTCCCCATACGAACGAAATAATATAAGGCCAGGAAAAAAGGGACTGCTCCCACATAGATTGACTTCAGATAATTTTGAAACTTCCAGTATCGGTCCGGGCTGAACCGCTGGCCGTAGACATCGGGCAGGAGAAAATAAATCAGATCCCGGGATTCAAGAGACCAGCGCGTGGCTTCTTCCAGAGGAACCCCCCCAAAGCGGTGACTTTGACGATAGAGCTCCAAGAATGGCAGGAGTTGCACCATGGACAGCCCTAAGAAAATTACCACTGCGAGTCCGAACAGACCCAGACGGCGTTGGATACGAGGAGAGTTGTCTGATAGGTTGAGTGGCAACACTTCTGGATAGAGACAGAGTATGAGCAAGCTAACCAGGGCAAAGATGACGATCTCCACTCCGCCACCCAGAAACATGAAGCAAATGCTCGCGCCGCTGGCCAGGGCCCATCGTATCAGTCCTGTTCGAAGCATTCGACAGCCACACATGATCACCAGCGGATACCAACTCACCGAGATCAGGGTGTTGAGTAGATTGTGGACAGAAATGAGATAGCCGCTAAAGGTGAAGGCTGAGGCGGCAGCCAGCGACCCCTGTATGCTGGCGCCCAGTTCGCGCATCAGTCCGTAGGCGAATGCCCCGGCCAGAAAGAAATGCAAAATGATGGTCCAATTGAAGGCCAGATCCAAAGGCAGGAAAAGATATGGGAGACTAAGAGGGTAGAGCACCCCGGGCTGAGCAGCGGCGAAAAGCGGTACCCCGCATTTGATATAGGGGTTCCAGAAAGGAAAATGGCCCTGGCGGATCGACTCCACCCAGACGTAGCGGAATGGATAGAAAAAGGTGGTAAGATCTCTCTCCACCAAGAGGGTGTCTGCGGAGAGAACGTCGCTAAAATAGAGGAGAGTGAGACAAAACAGTCCCACAATTGTTGCTATCTGATTGACCCATGGGCTTCGCACCGAATTCACATCAATGGTTTGGGGATTGCTTGCCACTCCAGAGCCGACCTACTGCCTTCCATTAGAGAGTGGCCAAAAGAAAGGGCGGGTGTAAACGCCCCGCCCGCATCTGATCAAGATGATCGACCCTTACCACTGTAAACATTAAGAAACAGATACCAACGAATTCAAGCCAGTAATCGAAGTGTTGTCTGTCAGCAGTTGGAGTCCACCTCAGGGTGCTGTTTCCTGAGCATAAATCAGCTCAGCAAAATGTTCGACTATGGACTGCTGCGCGTGGCTGATCCGTCAGACTGTAGATATGTGAAGAAATAGACTACTCCTTTAATATCTCCGGTAAATGCTTGAGCCCCATAGGTCCAGTATTCCACATTCTTGACGTTTAGATAGGTTTGATCCAACTGCGTGATTGTTGGATACGTAGCCGTTCCAGTTATCGCCGATTTTGCGTAACCGATTGCAGCAGATGATGATATGGAAGCAACAATGCCATCGGCAGTAGCATTCTGAGCATCTTTTTTCAAATCAATATACTTTGGTATTGCAATGGCGGCTAGGACCCCCAAGAGCACAATGACCATAACGATTTCGATCAGAGTGAAACCATCCTGATTCCTGATATCACACCTTATCACGCGCATGCTCACCTCCATTAGATTGGTCTAAGTCTTAAAGCACTCTCAATAAATTTTTGTGTAATTATCACCATTGATTCCATATGTCAATGACATTCATAACCCCTGAGCGTCTTTACTGTAGTGTTCAGGCCATGCAATAAGTATGCCTAATCACAACCATAAAACCCGATCTTGCTTGTGCGACTCCAAGAGACTGCTTCGTGCTCAAGCAGAGAAACGCTGCCCTGTTTCCATGGCTGCATTTTTCTCTAAGTTCATTAAATTCCTAACGATATACCATCGTCCCCCCTTCTGTACCACCCGACTACTGCTTCAATGCCAAAATAATTGGTCAAATGGCCAATATTCTGTCATTTTGCCTACAAAGGATCCACCCGCACCGTGGGGTGGTCTTGATCTGTAAGCCAACCCCAGCGTGCTACCTAAGCAAAGCTGAGGCCAATGCTCGTTATAAAATCCCCCCTATCCCCCCTTTTATCAAAGGGGGGAACTCTATGAAAACATTTCAAAATATCCCTCTTTCCTAAAAGAGGATTTGTATCTCGGCTGAACATTCATTAAACCAATTAGAGATTATTAAATTAATTAACGAATTAACGAACCGAGCGTAACTATACCACCAGCACAGCAGGTGGGTTCTGAAAGTACTGAGCGCTAGTCCTGAGGGCTCCGACGGCCCGGCTGTCCTCAAACCTGGCGAGCTTCGGCCCGGTTTCGCCATGAGCAGTTCGGTCTTGAGCGGCTCAACCGAAGCGACACGACCTGAGCCACTCGTCTCACTGCCGAAAGGCTCAGGCCGAATGTAGCTCACGGCCGAGTCCAGAGGGAAGGCGTCCGAGCCTAGGTTTATACATACGCTTCATAGATTGTATGAATCGAAAGACTAGCGTTGTATTACCACTCTGGCCAGGTCCCACAGAGGCAGAAAAATTGAAAGGGCAAAAAACAGCACGAATGCCGCCAGGACCGCGAGCAAAATCGGCTCAATCAGCGTGGAAAACCGCTTGATGGCGTAGTCAACGTCCTGGTCGTAATAATCGGAGACCTTGGCGAGCACCTCGTCCAGCTTACCCGTGGTCTCGCCCACCACCGCCATCTGGTGCAATAGCGGTGGAAATATCCCTGCCCGGGCCAGTGCATCGGAGAGATTATCACCCCGTTTTACCTCCTGGGCCACGTTTCGCAACGACCGAGCGTAGAAGTCGTTGCCGATGGTTTCAATGGATATCTCCAGAGTGCTCATAATGGGCAGGCCACTGGCGTTGAGCGTGGCGAATATTCTGCTAAAACGAGAAAGAAGAAATTTCGTTAGGAGCGACCCTATTATGGGCACGTGAACCTTGAGCCAATCGTACCAGTAACGACCCACCGACGTCCGCACCCACCACAGAACCGAAACCACCACAATGACCAGCCCCACCAAACCCACGGCCCAGTAGTCCTTGATCAACACATCCAGGGAGATCATGATTCGCGTAGGGAGTGGGAGTTCCGAGCCGAACTCTTTAAAAATACTGGCAAAGGTGGGAATGACGAAGGCGACCACCACAAAAAAGGCCGCAATCAGCGCAAGAATCACCAGCTTGGGATAGCGGGTGGCCTGCTTCACCCTTTCCCGGGTTTCCAACTCGTATTCTTGCAGGGCGGCAATCCGGTTTAGAGTATCTTCCAGTTGGCCGGAGGCCTCACCGGCCCGGACCATGTTCACATAAATGGAGGAAAACACGTTGGGGTAAGCGGCCATGGCTTCAGAGAGATCGCTGCCGCCTTCTATATCATCGGCTATACCCTCAAGTATTTCACTCAACCGTTTATTGCCGACTTGCTTGCCCATTACCCTGAGGCAGCTCAGGAGAGGAACTCCAGCGCCCAGCACCAAGGCTAGTTGGCGGTTGAAGTAGATGATCTCATTGGGACTGACCCGTTTCATAATCCGGTCAGCCCAATTGGCCTGCCACCCTTTTCTTGCTTTTTGCGTTTTCTGCTCAGGCTCGATTTCCACGGGGATATAGCCGAGCCGGATGATTTGCTCAGCCACCGCAGCCTTATCGTCGCCGTCCAGCAGACCGGTTATGGCTTTGCCATCATGATCTCTTGCCCTGTATCGAAAGCTCGTCATACCGTCCTCAGCCTCACATAGCGAAAGATATCATCCTCTCGAGACACCGAGCATGAATGGTTGCTCCATCATTAAGCAATAATCGTACCCTTTTGAGCAAAGCGCAGAGCGCAGAGCGCATAGCGAAAAAGATTGAACAACCGAGAGAAGGGAGAACACTTTGGCAATGGAGTATTGGAGTGATGGAGTGTTAGATCGAAACTGTGGGAGCGGCTTTCCTCGTCCACCTCGCCTGATCGGGAGCAATGGCGGGCAGGCAGCCGCGATCTTGTTGTTTTTGACTCTATGCCCTATACTCTATGCTTTCTTAAATTCGAAATTGTCCTTCGGACTCCCACCCTTCGGGCGGGTTCCCGGTTTCGCAATTCTGCCCTATGCCCTCTGTCCTCCGTCGTCTGACTTCTGTTCTCTACTCCCCCAGGTATTCCTTGATCTTGGCGAGCAGTTTGTCCGCCGAGAACGGCTTGGTCATATAGTAGTCGGCTCCGGTTTGTTCACCAAGGCGTCGGTCCTGCTCTTGGGCTTCTGCGGTCAGCATGATAATGGGGATGCGCTTGTACTTCTCATCGAACTTCAAAAGCCGGCAAACCTTGTAGCCGTTCATCCCCGGAAGCATGACATCCAGAATAATCAGATCCGGATTCTCTTTCCGGGCACGTTCCAGACCTCGGTTGCCGTCGTAGGCCACCAGACACTCATAACCCTCCATCTCCAGGTTCATCTGGATGGTTTCAGCAAGGTCCGGCTCGTCGTCAACGATGAGAATCCGTTTGTTGAGCATGATTATCCTTCAGTCTTCCCCACAGGCCACATCCCCCGCTCTCCCGAAATTGGGGGAGAGGAGATTCTTTCGAAGTCAAGCAAATAATCGATTTCCACTATTACAATTCTGCAGCAGAGCTAAACAGCTTACCCTCTATATCACTGCTTTAGATGGATCACCCTTGCCTCGGTTGAAGCAGTAGCATCCACAGCTGCTTCGACCAACTCTTCCGCTGTACTCGCATCTCCAGGATAACTGGCCATACCCCAAATAAGCTGCAGATTGAGGCTCTGGCCCTTCTCTTCGGCTTGCTGCCTCAGGGTGGATGTCAGCCGGTGCAGCAGAGCCGGAACATCTTGAGGATCGATCTCAGCCAGGAGCGAGAACATTCCCAGGGGTGCATCGAAGACTTCCACCCGATCATCCCTCCGCCTTACCGTGCTCTGGGCTGCTGCCACCACCTGGTTAAGAAGATCGAGCATCTCCTCCTGCTGGCAGGGATCAGAAATAGCCTCTGTGACCATCGGAACCACTTTCAGAATGACAAGAGTAAGCAAGGACCCCACCGCCCTTGCCCGCGCCAATGTGGCTGCGGCCGTCCGAATAAAATGGGCTTCCCGGGAGAGTTCAGGCAGCAGCACCTGGAAGCTGCTTCCCTCACCGGGCTCACTCTTCACCCAAACCGCCCCGCCATGCGCCTCAACCAGTGTTTTTACCACGGCCAGACCCAACCCCCTCCCTCGCATCCTCTGATCTGCTGAGGGTTCAGGTCCCTGGTGAAATTTAGCAAAAATGGATGTTACATGGGAAGCGGGGATGCCTACGCCATCGTCGGCAACAGTGAGCAGGAGCGATCCGTCCCCCAACCTATCTGGCAACTCTGTTTCCCGGTCTCTTGGCAACCGTTCCGATAAACTGTCGCGGGAAACAACCTCCAGGCTAACTTGGACGCTTCCCCCTTCTGGCGTAAATTTGACCGCATTGTGGACCAAGTTATAGACCACCTGCCTCAGCCGGTCTGCATCGGCAAGAAGCCGCGGATATCTCTCCTGGAGTTGCTTCTCCAGCTGAACCCCTTTTTCCTGGGCTAGATCTCTGACTGTGGCCAGGGCCCGCTCGATACATTCCACCACGTCTACTTCTTCCAGGTCAAGAGCAAGACCCTGGGTCTCCAGCTGACTCAGATCGAGAAGCGCTGTCATCAGGTTGTTGAGGCGCTCCACATTTCGAGAGGCTAGCTGCACAAACCGCTTTTGCTTGTCGCTCAGACTCCCCAGACGCTTGTCACTCAGCAAATCCAGGGCATTCTTAATGGCTGTAAGTGGCGTAAGCAGTTCATGGCTGGCAAATGATAGGTTTTCCGAAATGATCTGTTCTCGCTGTCGCGTCTCTCGTATATCTTTGAAGCACAACACTGTGCCACCAGAGTCCGGCGAGGAAGAAAAAACTGGACTCCCACGGACAAGATAGGGGACACCGAAGATGGTGGTCTCCTGTTGCCAGCCATGCCAGGGTGGACTGCGCAGTCCCAATGTCTCCTCAACAGCTTCCGCGCCATCGCCTTCATGTGAAACCTTGCCACTGACAGGCCCCGTCAGGGTGACTGCCAGTGGATCAAAGCCAAGCAGCTCCGTCAATTCATTGAAGCTGAGGAGCGGATCATCCTGGTGAGAGCACCGGAGAATCTCCCGGCCTGCCTGATTGATGTAACCAATGGTCTTACTGCTGTCCACAAAGACGATGCCATCGACAACAGCCTCAAGCATCAGCTCCAACAAGGCTGCATCCGTACCCTGTGTACTGCTCCCCGCAACCCTCAAAGCATCTTCCCCTTAGAGATCGCTACCGGTATCACGGCTCTGTATACATGTCCAGAATCGCCCAAGTACTGAAAGCGATTGAGCTTTACCTATTCGCACCGACCAATCAAGATCGGCCATCAATATCCAAAGCTCCTGGATACAACTTGCCATTTGCAACCATCATACCAGCGACCCTCTACTTACAGCCGAAACCACATGAGATCTTCGGCTACCACCACATCTCCCGAGTATTCCTTGCGGCAGGCAGTGAGAACATCGGTTTCATCGCAGACCGGGTAGAGATGGGTGAGGACCAAACGCTTGCAGCCCGCCTCCCGGGCCACTCTCCCAGCCCACCCCGGCGACAGATGCCCGTCCGATTTGAGATGGTCCGGAAAGGAGCACTCACAGAAAAAAAGATCGGCATCCCTGGCCAAGGTCACCACGTTTTGGCAGTAGTCGGTATCCCCTGAATAGGCCAGGACGAGGCCGTCTTTGGTTTCCAGACGATAGCCGAGGCTTTCGTTGGTATGTGCCATTGCCAGGGTAATCAGTCTGCCGAAGGGCAGATCCATATGGGTGGGAGTTCCGGGCTCAATTTCTTTCAAACTGAGGAGGGTGGGATCCAGTTCGATCCAACCACGGTAGACTCCTTGCAGCCGTTGGTAGAGATTTTTCAAGCCCACGGCTCCACCGATGACCAAGGGTTTCTTTCGTCCGTAGAGAGGTGATCTCGCCGCAAAGAGCAGTGGAACCAGATCCCCAGTGTGATCCGGATGAAAGTGACTCAGCCAGATCCAGTCCAGCTCACGAAAGTCCAGCCCAGCTTCGGCAAGGGCCCAGATTGTCCCCGCGCCACAATCAAAGAGCAGAAGCTGGCCGCTTAACCGTAGGACCAGAGCCGGTGGTTTCCGCCGCGGGTTTGGAATACCGGTGCCCGAGCCAATAACACAAGCTTCCACTCTGCTAAGCCTGTTGAGCATCTGGAAAAGTCCTCTCGAGGCAATCATTCACCGCAGAGGGGGCAAAGCCAGTTCAAATCAGAAACTCGAATATCGAAACTGGGGCCCCGCCTC
>CAYFXH010000085.1:13067-19775 GCA_964346905.1 uncultured Desulfobacteraceae bacterium
GGGTGGGGACTCCGAAGGAGAAATCCGAAACAAATTCGAATTTTCAAAATCCAAATGACCGAAACAACAGACAAGTCTCTTTAATTAGTTCCGTTTGGAAGATTTGAAAATTAGAATTTTGGATTTGTTTCGTGCTCGCTCTGTTGAATTCCGCTATGCGACCCGCCGAAGGCGGGATTCC
Organism: uncultured Desulfobacteraceae bacterium; assembly: GCA_964346905.1. GTDB lineage: Bacteria > Desulfobacterota > Syntrophobacteria > BM002 > BM002 > BM002. The sequence goes on from CAYFXH010000085.1 coordinate 13,249, forward strand.
ACAGGGCAAGGATTTAGAATTTCGAATTTGACTCCGGCTTCGCCGAGCTGTGGCCTCTGTATCTTCGTGGCTCCATCTCGCCAACCCCGTGCAAGTGACCCCATCTACCTTAACCTTTCTTGGATGGCCCGAAGCAGTTCATAATCAAGGCCCTGTGATTCTCCTCCATCCCCCAAAAACGGGCCGTTTCTGAGATCCCCGTGAAAGTCCGAGCCTCCGGTGCAAAAGAGATCGAACTTCCTGGCAATCCTCTGATAAAGTCCGATCATTTCCGCGGTGTGATTGGGATAAAAAACCTCTATTCCCTCCAAACCAATTTCCTGTAGTTCACCAATCACTACAGTGAGTTCTCGAGGCTTCTCGATTCCGAGGGTAAATGGGTGAGCCAGAGCCGCGAGACCGCCAGCCCTGCGGATCATGGCAATAGCCTTCTGGGGCGGGAAGCGAAATTTCTCCTCGTACGCAACCGCACCCTTCTTCAGGTAGCGTGAAAAGGCCTCATCAATGCTGGAGACGTACCCCCGGTTTACCAGGGCCTTGGCAATGTGGGGACGCCCCACCTGCCCGCCTGAGAGGTTCAGAACCTCAGCAGCGGTTATTTCCATTCCGAGACCTTGAAGCCGCTTAATTATCTTGGGATTGCGGTCGGCACGCGCCTGCTGCAGTGTTCTGAGAGCTTTGCCAAGTTCTGGATGGGAGGTTTCAAGGTAATAGCCCAGGATGTGCATGGTGCCTGGGGGATACTCCGCGCTGATTTCCACCCCGGGCACCACTTCCACATCTAGCTCCTTTCCAGCTGCCACAGCCTCCTCCACTCCAGCCACAGTGTCATGATCCGTGAGGGCAATCGCCCGAAGCCCTTTCTCTCGGGCGAGTTGTACCAGTTGTTCCGGAGAAAAACTTCCGTCCGAGTAACTGGAGTGAGTATGAAGATCGATGCGATTCATTAGATATTGGCCATTTGGCCAAATGGTCATTTTAGCCTTTAATCATTCGGCCAATTGAGCATAGCTAAGTAGGTCGGGTGCTTCTGCTTGCCTGCAGAAGCCTCGGCGCAGGTAAGCGAAAGAGGTTCACCCGACGCCAAGCTCAATCGCGGCTGGAAAGCCGCTCCCACAGATCAGTGTCGGATCAACCTCGCTACGCGAGAACGATCCGACCTACTGTCTTTTTGTCTTACGCTATGCTCTATGCGCTATGCGCTATGCGATTTATCGATAATACTTCTCCAAGTATTCCCCAACCATACGTTGGGTATTGAATCGTGGCGCACAGCCAGCGATAGAAGCTTTCATCATCTTGATCCACTGCGGACGACTTGCGTAGTAGGTGGTTACCGCCTCTTCCAGTACCGCGTAGAAATCAGCGGCAGTTTCCTCATCCGGGGTGTCCTCATCGTCGCCGATGGCCCAGCCGTTAACCCGATGCTCGCAAACTTCACGCCACCAGCCGTCCAGGACGCTCATATTTATCCCGCCACTGAACGTGACTTTCATGCCGCTGGTACCAGATGCTTCCCTGGGGCGCCGGGGATTATTGAGCCAGAGATCCACCCCCTGGGTCAGCAGGCCCGCCTGCCACATATTGTAGTTTTTCAGGTAAACCAACCGCAGCCGTCCTTCATAGGTCTGGGTGGTTCGAATGATATCCTGAATCACTTTTTTGCCGGCCTCATCCTGAGGATGGGCTTTGCCAGCAAAAATAAACTGGACACGGTTGCGGGTGAGGTTCAGCAAACGCTCCATATCCGTAAAAAAGAGGGTAGCCCTTTTATAGGCAGCAGCCCGTCGGGCGAAGCCTACGGTGAGAAATTCCTCGGTAAAACCGGCGTTGGAGGTGGCATTGACGTAGCGAATGAGACGACGCTTTGCAGAAAGTTCAGCTTCAGCCAGAAGCTCGTCAGGAATACGTGCGGCAGCCTCGAGTACTTCGGGGTGTCTCCGCCAGTGTGGTAAGAACTGGTCGTATAGGCGAGCATAGTCCGGACCGGTCCAGGTTAGATGGTGAACACCGTTGGTGATGTGGCCAATCTCATAGCCGGGAAACATTTCTCGGGTCACCTCTCCGTGCAACTCGCTGACCCCATTGTAGGCCCGGCTGAGATTCAGGGCCAGCCGGGTCATGTTGAGGCCATCCTCCCCGGCAAACTCACGAATCTCAGGAGGTAAGAACGATCCAAGGGTCTCCTCCGCAAGCTCATAATCAAATACGTCATGGCCGGCTGGCACCGGAGTATGAGTGGTGAAGATGCAGCTGTCACGCACCCGGTCCACGTTTCCGTCGCAGTCATGGTAGAGAGCCAGAGTAATGAAGGCGGAATGTCCTTCATTCATGTGGTAGGTGGTAATCTTCTCGCCCAATCTCTTCAGTGCCTTATACCCACCGATGCCAAGAATCGCTTCCTGACAGATGCGCGTGTGACTGTCACCGCCGTACAGGTGTTGGGTAATCAGCCGATCATCTGCGGTGTTGTCCTCAAGATCTCCATCCAAAAAATAGATGGGCACCCTCCCCTTGAGCCCCTCATACGTGTATTTCCAGACCCCGAGCTTGACCTGGCGACCGTCTATGGGAACCGTTACCTTCATGGGTAAGGGCTCCATAAAAGCGCGGGGGTCAAAGTACGGATACATCTCTTCTTGCCAGCCCATGGGGTTGATGTTTTGCATGAAGTAACCCCGCTTGTAGAGCAGGCTCACCGCTACGAGCGGCAGGCCAAGGTCAGCGGCAGATTTGATGTGGTCGCCGGCAAGGATGCCAAGACCACCGCTGTAGGTGGGAATGCTTTCATTCAGTCCAATCTCCATGCTCAAGTAAGCGATTTTCATGTGCACGATCCTTGCGGTTCTTTGCCCTTTAGCCAAGTACTGTACTGAGCTTGCGCTATCTGTACGAATTCATTCATCTGAGCGCGGCTCTCCATTTAAACGTAAAACCGTTTATAATACAAGCGGGTACTGTCCGGGGTCAGTGGTCCGTAGTCCGTAGTCAGTTGCTGAACAACCTCTCTGTAGGAGCGACCTCCTGGTCGCGATCAAAGAAACGGAGAGATAAACAAGGAGGCGGATCGCAAGTAGGACATTGTTCCTACATATAGGTAGCAAACCGGCCAACCGGCTCATGGAGAGGTGCTTGAACAACGAACCACGGACCAAATGACAAAATTTTCTTGCATGTTGCCCTTGACTGGCGGTAACATCAGCTCTCAAGAAATTTTTCAACCCACTCTTTGAATAGCCTCCGTTATCCCATTACCAGCTTGGAATTATCGCCTAGAGAGGATCGAAATGAATGCTACAGCAGTTTCGAAGATGCTTTTTTTGGGGGCAATGGCACTACTAGTTCTGATCACCCCCCTTTCAGTCCGAGCCGCCAGCGACCGGGCCGTCCAGGTTATTCCTGATCAGGAAAGACGCTCCAATATTGTCGAGGTGGACGGCTACGTTCAGCTCTCTGAAGAAAAGAGCATCCGTGACGTTCGGAGGGAGGCTTTTGCAAGTGCCCGTCGTCAGGCTCTTGAGAATGCCGAGTCCCGCATCAAATCCCAGACCAAAGTGGAGAATTTCCAGCTTCAATACGATCTCATCGAGAGCGGCGCCGAGGGTGTGGTCAAAGTGTTGGAGCAGAAGGACTTCGGCATTGAGGACAACAGCCGTTACCATGTTTGGATCAAGGCGGAGGTAACATACGTGCTGAAGCCCCCCACCGCACCCCAGGAAATAAATGCCATCATGAACCAGAACGCGCCCCTCACCGTCAAGGTCTGGACCGATAAGAAAACGTTTCGCCAGGGTGAATACATCACTATCAATATAGAGGGAAATCGTGACTTTTACGGTCGCATCGTCAACATCGTTTCCACCGGAAAGGTTATTCAACTGCTGCCCAATGCCTACAGACAGACCCATCAATTCCGCGGCGGACAACGCTACCAGATCCCGGGACCGGAGGATCGCTTCAACCTGAAAGTGACCCCACCTTTCGGACAGGAACGCATCGTGGTCTACGCCAGTGAGACCCCCATGGGAGACATACCCATGAAATCCCTGGGAGCTGGATTGCAGGAATACCAGGGAAGCAACGATGATCTGGCCTTGCGGGTGCGCAGTATCCAGCCGGTGGCGCGACCAGGGGGAAGCACAACCCCGGGCAGCACCGGGTTCTACGAGGCATCTTGGGTGGTAGAGACCGGCCCGTAGTCTCCGGATTAAAACTATCTGTGCCAACGAATGGATGAACAACCGCATTATGATGGAGACAATAAGAAGGTGGATAGTAAGATTGAGCGCTGTTCCCCAAAATGGCGGATAAGCGAGGAAATCAAATCATATTGGATGCAGGAAACGAGATGTGGAGAAATGAGGTGGGCGAAAAACAAGAGGAGGGAGAAATGAGAAGACTATATCAAAGTATTGCACTGGCTGTTCTGATTTTATTTGTCGTCTCTTGTGGTCCGAAGCATATGATTCGCCAGGAATCCATGCAGAAACCGAGTGAGGGTAAAGCGATCGTTACGTTCATGCGACCATCTTCGTTGGGAGGGGCAGTTCAGGTCTCTATCTGGGATGGCGACAAGCTAATAGGCATCACCGCAGGTAAGATGGCTTTTCAATATGAGGCTGACCCTGGGAAGCACCTGTTCATCGCCTGGTCAGAATATAAGTCCCCTGTGCAAGCAGAGCTTTTACCAAACAGAGCTTACTACATCGTTTTGCGCACACGGATGGGGGTCTGGCGTGCAAGAATACATCAGGTTCCGGTCAACCCGCAGCATGAATTGTGGCAAAAAGCGCTCGCCTGGCAAAAGACCCTTCCCAACTACACAACTGATCCCTCAGCTCTTGCACAGGTCGAAGCCAAAGCCCATCCCAAGATACTCGAGTATATCCAGTATTACCACACTGAGGTGGAGGGCACGAAGCATGTACAATACCTCAGACCTGAAGACGGTGTACCGGTGGAATGATCAGAACCGAGACCGCGACAAGAAAGGGAGACAAAGCTCTTCCATATGGAGGCAGGGCCGTTCTCGGCCCTGCCTTTTTGGTTGTAAATTCGAGTTTCATAGAATATGTTTCTAACATTTCAGCGAATCTGTTTGCGATCTTTGCTACACATGATCGAGTTGGCCTGGGGAGATTCCCAAGTGAAGATATTGCTTGTTAACCCCCCTTACCTTGACGTCTATGGGACGTTTGACTTTGTCCTGCCTCCACTTGGATTGGCATATATTGCTGCTGTTTTACATGAGAACGGGCATGATGTTACCATTGTCGATCTCAACGCCGGCCAAGATCAACGACTGATTACTGACAACCATTGGGATCTGGCAGGGATCACCCTTGACACTTCACGCTATTACAAAGGCATAGATTATGCCAGGATGCTGAAAGCCAGAGGGGCACAGGTTGTTGTTGGTGGCCCACATGCAAGCTTCATGGCAGAGGAGATATTAACAAACAAGTTTGCGGACTTTGTGGTCAGAGGTGAAGGTGAATACACCATGCCCGAACTCGTTGGCGCCCTGGAAGCAGGGAACGATTTGAGACACATAAAGGGCTTGTCCTATACCCGTGACAATCAAATACTCCATAATGATAACCGGGTATATCTTGATGACCTTGACACGTTCCCTCTACCTGCCCGGCATTTGTTGGATATGGATAGATATCGATCTTCCAAGCTTGGCACCAGGAGCATTACCTCCATTCTGACAAGTAGAGGCTGCCCTTACCAGTGCGCTTTTTGTGCATCATCCAAACTGGCCGGCACCTCATGGAGAGCCAAGTCAGTGGAATCTATCATTGCAGAAATCGAACTTGTCAAGGACACGTACGGTTATCAAGCGGTTGCTTTTGTGGATGACAACTTCACTCTGAACCCCCAAAGGGTGATCGACATTTGCAATCAGATCATTGAGCGCGGCCTCGACATCCACTGGTGGTGCTTTACTCGTGTCGATACTATTGTGAGAAATCCTGAGATGGTTTCACTGATGTATAAAGCTGGTTGCCGCTCCACCTATATTGGCATAGAGAGTAGTAATCAAGCTACACTCGATTCATATAAAAAGCGCATTAGTGCTGACATATCCCGCCAAGCAATATCTATACTCAAAGACAACAACATTGAAATGACTGCCAGCTTCATCATTGGTGCGCTCAATGAAGACAAGCAGATGGTCGAAGAGACACTTCGATTTGCTAAATCTTTGAATCCAAATACTGTTTCGTTTACCATCCTCACCCCCTACCCAGGGACTGACTTGTTCGAACAAGTAAAAGAGAAATTGATCACCTTCGACTGGCGTAAATATGACGGTCTTCACTCAGTCATCAAGTTGGAACATTTCAAACCACTGCAACTCCAATTCACTCTCCTGCGTTTTTATATTTCATTCTATCTGCGCTCTTTCGCATCCATAAAGGATTTTCTGAAGTTCTACTTTCGCCGAAAATTCCAGCGGGGAAACAGCAACTAGCCCGGATTATTCATGGTACGGTGAGAATTTTACAAACGGACCGCCC
>CAYFXH010000086.1:0-15618 GCA_964346905.1 uncultured Desulfobacteraceae bacterium
AGCGATGGGCCATCGGGGTGGACGTGAAGAAGCTGGATGAAGAGACCATGCAAAAGGCCATTGAAGCCTGCCATCGGACCCATAACGTTCCCGACTACGGGGATGAGGAAGAGATCAAGTGGATCTGGACGGATACCTATAAGCATGCCTTTCCGGGACAGGAGCATGAATATATTGCCGAAGAGATCGAGGAAAAGCCTTTTGTCTTGCTCTGCAACCACTGCAGCAACCCACCATGCGTTCGGGTCTGTCCCACCAAGGCAACCTGGCAGCGGGAAGACGGCATTGTGATGATGGATCAGCATCGCTGCATCGGTTGCCGGTACTGCATGGCTGGCTGTCCTTTTGGAGCCCGAAGCTTCAACTGGAAAGATCCCCGAATGACTTACTTCAAGGACAAGGAGCCACCCAACCCCAGATATCCCACCCGAACAAAAGGGGTGGTGGAAAAGTGCAACCTCTGCGCTGAGAGGCTGGCCGAAGGGCTAATGCCGGCGTGCGTTGAGGCGGTTAAGGATAGTAAGGCGCTGGTCTTCGGTGATCTGGAAGACCATGACTCCGAGGTGCGGGAACTACTTCGTGCCCACTTTGCCATCCGGCGCAAACCAGAACTAGGGACAAATCCCAACGTCTACTACATAGTGTGAGGTGGTTATGCTTGAGACGGCTCTTCGGGGAAGTAAGAAATATTGGGGATTATTAATCGGTTTATTCATCATTCATGCGGTGGGTGCTACCATTTGGGTATTTTGGCAACTTAAGGAAGGGTTGACCATAACAGGCATGAGCAGGGACGTCTCCTGGGGTATCTACATTGCCCAATTCACCTTTTTGGTCGGGGTGGCAGCCTCGGCCGTGATGGTGGTGCTGCCCTACTACCTACATGACGTCAAGGAGTACGGAAAGATTACCATTCTGGGCGAGTTTCTAGCGGTGGCCTCGGTTGCCATGTGCTTGCTCTTTATTCTGGTTGATCTGGGTAAGCCCATGCGGGCGCTCAACGTTATCCTGCACCCAACCCTCAACTCGGTCCTGTTCTGGGATATGGTGGTTTTGAATGGCTACCTCTTCCTGAATATTGTCATCGGCTGGGTGGTATTGAGTGCGGAGCGCAAGGAGGTTGACCCGCCGGGGTGGATCAAGCCGGTGATATATGTATCAATCCCCTGGGCTGTGAGCATTCACACGGTCACCGCTTTCCTCTATGCCGGACTGCCGGGAAGGCACTTCTGGCTCACCGCCATCATGGCTGCCCGCTTCTTGGGCTCAGCCTTTGCATCAGGGCCTGCGCTTCTTATCCTGCTGTGTCTCATCGTCAGGAAGGTGAGCAAGTTCGACCCAGGCGAGAAGGCTATTCAGACGCTATCCAAAACCGTGTTGTATGCCATGATCATCAGCATATTTTTCGTACTGCTCGAGCTTTTTACCGTCTTTTACAGTCAGATACCGGGGCACATGCACGGTTTCGTCTACCAGTTTGTCGGCCTGGAAGGGCAAGGCAACCTGGTACCCTGGACCTGGGCCTTTGCGATAATGGCAGTGGCAGCAACCCTCATACTGCTTTGCCCCCCGCTTCGCAAGAACGAAACGACCCTGACTATAGCATGTGTGATGGTTTTCTTTTCTCTCTGGATCGAGAAGGGGATTATCCTGGTCATTACCGGGTTTGTCCCCAATCCTCTTGAAACCATAACCGAATACGTGCCCACTGGGAAAGAACTGGCAATCACTGCCGGGGTGTGGGCAACCGGATTCCTGATTCTTACCGTACTGTATAAAATCGCAGTCTCGGTTAAGGAGGAGATAGCCTCGTAGTAGTCTCCACACTTTAGGGTTTCGTTGAGTAACAGAGAGCTCATGCCATAACGGCATGAGCTTTTTTCTTTAGTACTTTCAACGAACCGCAGAATGTCGAACAAGGAATTTCGAATATCGAAGTGATCATCAAAAATTTCTGCGGTTCTTTATTCTGCTGTTCGACCCGCCCGCCACCACGCCCGCCATGCGAGCAAGGCGAGGCGGGCTGGGTCGCGAGCCCTCAGGTGAGGCGGGCGGGTATTCGATATTTTGGTTTTGCTGGATTAGCTGCTTTCCAGATCCCCTCTCCACTCGTTGGGGGGAGAGGGCCAGGGTGAGGGGGGGACTGTTTACTGCCAGCTGCCCGCTGGTAAGTGCGCTCAGCACTTACCAGGTGTCCTTCTTGCCACTGACCAACTCCCTTCCTTCCCCAGGATATACTTTCCGTTCTTCAGGTTTGGTAGGTTCTTCGACAGGGGGCCACTGGCCCGGGCGTGGTTCGGGACCCTCGCGGGTGACGGTTGAAGGAGAAGAGTCCACCATTGTTGGACTCCTGCGAATATCCACGCCATCTACGTTGTGGCTAAATTCGATGGGAATGCCGTTGGGATCGAAGGAATAAATGGAGTGAATAAAGCCATGGTCGATTGGTTCCGACACCCAAAATCCGGCAGTTGAGAGTTTGTCTTTTATCTGATAAAGGTCATCTTCACTTTCCACACCAAAGGAGATGTGGTCAAAGATTACGGGACCAGCAATGGGGTAGCCATGGTCTTTTTCCACCACCGGCTCCACATCAGGCCACTCAAAGAAGGCAAGAAGATCGTTGTCAGAGATCTGGAAAAAGTAGTGTCTGTACCCGGGTTTCCCGAGGCCGGCAACCAATCTCATGCCCAACAGATCCCGCCAAAAGCGAATGGTTTTGTCCATATCACCTGTGACCATAGCCAAGTGGTTAATGCCGTTGAATTTCATCATAACTCCTCCGATCTGTCCGTTGTCCGTGGTCCGTAATCCGTTGTAACAAATCTTTTCAAGAATTGGGAGTAGGGGATTGCCAGTGGGCAGAGGGCAGCAAGAGGAGATTTCGAATTTCGGATTTCGGATTTCGAATTTGGGAAGGCATAGAGCATGGAGCATAGGGCATAGAGTAAGAACAAAAACCCCGTGCTCTATGCTCTATGCCCTATGCTTTTTTTAGAACTCTTCTGACAAAAGGTTGACAAAAGAAAATCTTCACGATATAGTGAGCGCCGGTGTGCAAGCGTTAAAGTTTTTCCTTGTAATACCTTGATATCATTCAGAAAATTTAAAAAGTATCAACCCGTCCCCAGGCAAAGTAAATCCAGCACATGAGGAGGTGACCAGCAGATGTGGGAAGTAACGGTGGATAAGGATAAGTGCACGGGCGATGAGGAATGCGTGGAAGTGTGCCCAGTTGATGTTTTCGAGATGGTGGATGGCAAGGCCGACCCGGTGAATGCTGAAGAGTGTCTGGGTTGTGAAAGCTGCGTGGAGGTCTGCGAAACTGAGGCCATCACGGTTGAAGAGATCTAATAATTTTAGAAAAAAAACATCCCGGGTTCTGAGTGTACACATAATAAGCCGGAGTTCCGAAGAGGGAGTTCCGGCTTTCTTTTCCGAGCGTTTCGTTATCAGCTTTCCTTTTTCACGTGTAGGGCCGGTCTCCGTACCGGCCAATCATCTTCAACGCTCTTGGGAGCTTTTCTAGGTGGGCCAAAGGGAGGCTCGCTGGAAGCCCTCAACCGAGTTGAGACCAGCCCTAGGTGAGACATTTCTGCCTGCTGATAGCTGCAAGGGAATATGACATCCCAGGGAACGAGCTAGGATCGAGGTGATAGCTGAAACCAGCCCTCGGGTAGGAGAGGAAAACATGTGGAAGGTAACTGTGGACATGGATAAGTGGACGGGCGATTCAGAGTGCATGGACGTCTGTCCTGTGGACGTGTATAAACTGGTTGAAGGCAGGGCTGAACCGGTGAATGAAGATGAGTGTTTGGGCTGTGAGAGTTGCATGGAGGTGTGTGATTTTGATGCCATAACGGTTGAGGAAATCTAGTAATTTGGCAACGCGTATCCTTTTCTTAGAACCATAAGCTGGACCCCAGAACAACCGGTGTGGGATGTGAGATGTGCGATGTGGGAACGGCAAAGGGGTCTCCGAAATCGCACATCTCAGATCTCATATCTCACATCCCTATCTGGATTTCTTTCGGATTTCCATATTGGGATTTTACGTTGGGTGGTTTTGGTCTAAAAGTAACGTAAGTTAGCACAATAATCTGTACCGCAAAAAAAGCCGGAGGCCCAGATGGGGCTCCGGCTTTCTTATTTACCTTTTGGTGAAAGCTTTAAAAAGGCGTCTGACTGACCGCAGTCAGAAAAGATTTCGCCGCACTGTTACTTCTTCTTGGACTTTGTATGGCACTTGATACAGGTGGTGGGGATCTTCTTGTATTTTACCTTATCTTCCTTCTTTAGCTTCTTATGACAACCCTGGCAATTGGTGTGCATGGCGAGTTTCAGGTTGAGCTTTTTCTTGTCCTCGGGCAGCTTCTTTTCGCCTTTAATTGTGGGCTCATTATGACAGTCCATGCATTTCTCGACCTTATCGCCCTCTTTCCAGGTGTTCTTCTTCTTGTCCTTTTCATCATACACATGGTGGCATTCGGTGCACTCGATCTTGTACTCTTCGTTGTGCTTTTTGTGGTCTAAGTCCACCGGGCCCTTGGTGTGGTTGGTCCAGAGCTTGGCTAACAAGGTGACCTTATCAGGCACCTCTTGCTTCTCCTCGGCTGCCCCGCTCAGGTTAACCAAAGAGATACCGCTCGCAATAAACGCTACCGCCGCTACAATTGTAAGGAGACGCTTGGCCATGTTCAATTTTCACCCCCCCATTTCTCTGCATTTTTCGCAATAACGACCGCAATCTTATGGACGGTCTCATCTTGCCATATGGGGCCCCAGGACGCACTAATAACGACTGGATTCTTCGCCTTCGAGTCTGATCTTATATCAGATTGTGAAAACTTTGTCAAGCCCTACCAGACCGGTAGATTATCAGTTTCTAAAAAGGCCCAAAGCTTTGATCAACTCTGTCGGGATGGCCGGTCGGCTGGCGAATAACGCAGGGGCAGTGCGCGCTGTCCAGCGGACAGGAGGCAGCGGGCAGAAGGCAGCTTTGAAGAAGGAGTCAATGCGGCAAAACCAAAATATCGAATACCCGCCCGCCTCGCCTGAGCGGCTCGCGACCCAGCCCGCCTCGCCTTGCTCGCATGGCGGGCGTGGTGGCGGGCAGGTCAAACAAGGAATATCGAACAGCAGAAGTTTTTGAAAGGAATAAGATAATGTTTTTCACTTCGACATTTTGCGGTTTTTTGTTCTGCGGTTCTGCGGTTCATATTTTCAACGACTTGATAGCGAATAATTGATGCTGCCTGCAGTCAGGTGCCCTCGTATCCCTTTCTAGCCTTTCCCGCCTTTCTGGCCTTATCTCTATGCCCTATGCCCCATGCCATTACGCCGATACTTCTTCTTCATCTGCGATGGGTTTTCTGCCAAAGATTTTGGCAATCCAGATACTGAGCTCATAGAGGAGTAACAGGGGACCGGCCATCATGACCTGGGTGACGATATCCGGCGGTGTCAATATGGCGGCAAGCATGAAAATCACGAGAATGGAATACTTTTGCTTGCTTCGAAGCATTTCTGCATTGACAAGACCGAGCCTTGCCAGGAAAAAGGTGAAGAGCGGCAGTTCGAAAATAAAGCCGAAAGCGAAGAGCAGTTTGGCGGCGAACTTCAGATATTCGCGAATGCTCGGCATAGCCCTGATGTTGTCACTGGCAAAACCTATGAAAAACTTGAAGCCGAAAGGAAAGACGACGAAGTAGCCGAAAAGCGCTCCCCCAACAAAGAAAAACGTGGAGAACAGGACGATGGGAAGCAGGGCGCGCCGTTCGCGATGGTAAAGACCTGGAGCAATGAAGCGCCAGAACTGGTAGATGATCACCGGCGAGGCCAGGCCAATCCCAGCGAGCAGGGACACTTTCAGGTAGGTGAAAAAGGCTTCAGGAAGGGCGGTGAAGATCAAGCTCTCTTCAGGCGGCAGCACTTGCAGCAGCGGTCGCATCAGAATCTCGAAGATCTGTTTGGCGAAAAAATAGCAGAAGACAAAACCGATGCCGACGGCTATAAAACATACAATAAGCCGGTGGCGCAGCTCTTCCAGATGCTCGGTAAAGGGCATCTTCTGATCAGGCTCATTGGTCGCCATGGGGCGGCTTCTCCGGGGCCATGGTTGAGGGCGGTGGAGTCTCCTGCTCTTCAGCGTCTTCGCCGCTGGCGCCTGCTGGGCCAGGATCGTCTTCATCCTCCTGAGCTGATGAGATGCTGAGGCTATCAACCTCCTCGGTTTCGGCCTCCTCGCTCGGGTCTGCCGGGAGACTTGGGTCGGCCAGCGTCTCCTGGGCTTCGTCGAAGGTCTGCTTCAACTCGGAAAAGTCGGTGGTTGTATCGAGACTTTCCTTGAGTTCGTTGGTAGCTTTTTTGAACTCCGCAATACCGCGGCCCAAGGCTCGCGCCAGCTCCGGGAGCTTTTTGGGCCCCACAACAATCAGTGCTATTGCCAGAAGGAGGAGAAGCTCTGGCATGCCGATTCCAAACATCTAGAAATTCTCCTGTAGCAAAAAAGGGAAATTAGTAATAAAATACATTAGTTGCAAACACTAGATTGTATTTAGTTTTCCATCAACTGTCAACCACTTAAGTGAATAAAGAATGAAGGTATTAGCCAATGGAAGGATTGCAGATTGCGGATTTCGGATTTTGGGTTGCAGATTGTAGATTGTAGATTTCGGATTGCGAATTCAGAACTGAGGAATTTTCAAGCGACCCTTAATTCCTAGAACGATTATCCACTTTTCTCAGCATTTTGGCTTTGTGAGAAGGTTTGATAGAAGATTCACCACAGAGGCACAGAGGACACAGAGAAGAAAGTTTTTTCCCTGGCTGGGAGACCCGCCCGCCTCGCCTGAAGGCGAAGCCGATGGCGGGCAGGCGACGGCCAGGGAAAAGAGCCTCCGCCATAGGCGGAAACTCTTTAGCATATATACGACCGTCGGCTTAAAGTCAGCCATTTGCGAGATCGTGCCCGGAGGGCTGCGATCTTTTGCCCGATCGCCATCTCCCGATCGGGCAAAAAGGAAATTCGCTCTGTGCCCTCCGTGTCTCTGTGGTTAAAAAAAATCATAAATCGGAGGGTGCTATCAGTCAGCATCTTGCGGAGCTAAAAATATAGGTGTTTTCCTAATTTGGAGTGGTTCATGGACCTTAAAGTTAAGTGGTGGCTGGAAAAAGACGGTGGACTGGTGCTGGGCAAGGGCCGGTGCATGTTGCTGGAAGCCATCGATCGTCAGGGGTCGCTGCGGGAGGCAGCGCGGGTCTGTAATATCTCCTACAGGGCGGCATGGGGAAAGCTTCGAGCCTCTGAGGAACGTCTCGGTGAAGCCCTGGTGGAGACCCGGCCTGGCAAGCGCGGCATGACAATAACGCCGCGCGCCCGACAACTACTGCAGATTTTCAACAGCATTGATCAGAAGCTTCAAGAGGCCACCGCTACCATAGTGAAAAAGAGCCTCCTATAATTGCATGTTTACTGTTCATGTGATAGCTTGAATCTATGAGATAATTTCCGATTTTTGCTCGTTTTTAGAATACCATATCTCTATCAGCGCTATACAATTAGATTACCGTTTCCGCTCCTTTGTCACAGATCCCTTTTGCTGGAGCGAGAGGGGAAAGGCTGAAGAAGATTGAACGTGCACGATAACAGTGGCGGCGGGATCCAGAAAAAAGTTCCAAGACGCCTCAAAAGGCTGATGGAAGCTCATCAATCCACGGCGGACATGGAATCTCTTGAGGTGTTGTTGCCTCGGCTCTTGGACCTTGCCCGGAACGTGACAGAATCGGAAGCCGCGTCCTTTTTGCTCTACAATCCAAAACGCGACGTTTTAGAGTTCGCAGCTATCAGAGACGAGAGCTTGGGCGAGAGAGCAGGCGATATTCTCAAGAGTTCTGTGGAGCTCAAAATGGGCGAAGGGATCGCAGGCTGGGTCGCCGCAAACCGAGAGTCCGTTATCGTGCATGACGTGCAAAGCGACCCTAGGTTTTTCCAACAGGCCGACCGTAAGACGGGCTTTGTCACGCGAAACCTTCTCTGCGTCCCTCTGCAGTACGGCGACGAGCTCCTTGGTGTGATTAATGTCCTCAACTCCAAGGATAAGGGTGGCTTCGACGTCGTTGATGAAGAGCTTTTGGAATGCTTTGCAGATTTAGCCAGCACTGCTTTGATACGTTCCAGATTTCTCGATGCCCGAGTCGAGAGGCAAAAGTTGCAGACTCAGCTAGAAGCCGCAGCCCAAATACAATCGCTTTTCTGGCCAAAGATCCCGGAATTGGGAGCAGGGAGTCATGTTTGGGCTGTGTCAGTACCTGCAGCCTTTGTGGGCGGTGATGTGTATGATTTTATCCCTATGGCCGATGGAAGCTGGTTGGTCTATGTGGCTGATGTCTCCGATAAAGGTCTTCCTGCTGCCCTGGTCATGGTGGCTTTGTGGTCAAGGATTCGGAGCGAGGCAATGTTACATAGCGAGGTGGACAAACTGCTGGAGACCGTGGGCAATGCCATGTATGACTTGTTGGCAAAAGAGGGTTTTTTTGCCACCATAGTTCTTGGACGATATTGGCCGGAAACCGGCAGAATACAGCTTGTGCGTGGAGGCCATTTGCCTCCTTTGTGGATTGTTGAAGATGGACTGGCACCAGTCCCTGAGTTGCAGGGATTAGCGCTGGGTATCGCCCCCGGAGCCGAATACGAAAAAAAAGAAATTGTCTTGTCGCCCGGAGAGTCGATTCTTTTCATTACCGACGGAATTACTGAGGCACGAACTGAACGGGATGAGCTCTTTGGACACGGCCGCATGACCGACCATCTCAAGACAGCAAGCGGTCCACCTTGGGGAAATGGCCTGATGGCCGAGGTCAATGCTTGGAGGGGCAATGCAGAGGCAAGCGATGATCTTACCATGCTTGAAATCTGGCGTGATCCAACCTAGTCTTTTCTGACCACGAAAACTCACCCCTTCTTTCTCCACGCGTTGTTATCGACCAGTTTTTTTGACAACACCCTGAGTCTTGTGTCAAACTGAGCACTATTGGATTTGGGCTCATCTTCCAATGCTGCAATCTCCGCACGTTGCGAAGGAGAGAGGATTGCCCATGACGTTTTGTGAGACCGAATTATTCATGCATCCCTAGCATTCGAGAATAGTATGGGCCAAAGCACGGCCAGCTTCATTCGGTCTTCAGGGGTTTATTTGGCACGATTAACAGTGTATGATTATGGTATAGATACATTATTGCCTCTGTTCGCAAATCTCGATTTCATATTCCATCTCACTGCATAAGATCTCCGGGTCTGGACTGCTCGCTCCTCGTTGGTCTGGAATTTGTCTGTAGTAATTATCATGGCAGAGGGGATCCTCCATTAGCACGGTTTTTATCTATTCACTCAGCCGATGCTATTTACCTCCATTACAAGTCCTCTAGCTTTTTTGAGTACCATAATTTCAAGAGGACATTATGAACACACAAAAAGAGCGCAGACGGCATCATAGACGGGTTTTGTCCACCCCAGATGTTGGTATCGTTCATCCACATCATGTGGGACACGAACAGGATCATGAATCAGGAGGTGGGAACGACACGTTACTGGTTTACCTGCTCAATCTCAGTGAGGGCGGATTCCTTCTGGAATCTCTGCAGAAACTGGAAGTTAAGACTGAAGTGGACCTGTGGATGCGACTTCCCGATGAGAAAGATTGGCAAGCATTCCGAGGGAGAGTTGTTTGGACAGAGCTTTCCCCCACAAGATCTGACACCTACCTTTTGGGAGTGGAGCATCAGGGGGCTGCTTCGCTTACCGAGCGGACGAGGAGTGCGGCAGAGCAAGAAAAAAGAAGAATGTACCCAAGCGACTTGGAATTTCTCATAAATACACCTCTCCTTGAAGCCGTCCCTCTGGAGGCTAAATGTCCTCTCTTGAATTGTATGACTCCAAGGCACGTCGCGGCTGGAGCAAGATTCATTGCGCAAGGAGATGAAGGGGATACTTTCTATATTATTCAGGAAGGCTCATGTGTGGTCAATGTGGAAAAAGACGGAGCGAAACATCCGGTTACGCGTCTTCGATCCGGAGATATAGTAGGAGAGATCGCGCTTTTGACAGGTGAGCCTCGCACCGCGAACGTCGATGCCGAAACTGATATGGTTCTCTGGGGGTTAACCAGAGAGGAATTTGACTATGCCTGTACTAATTATTCAGATCTTTTGGATTTTCTTACTGAACTTGTTACTCGTCGATTTTCTACCGAAAAAGTTACGGCAAACAGAACCATCGGGAAATACGTCATAAATGAGGTTATAGGTCGTGGTGGCTGGAGCATCGTCTACAAGGGTATACACACAAGCCTGAACATGCCGGTTGCGATCAAGATGTTAAAGCATGACATGGCTATGAACGTCGAGTTTGCGGAGAAATTTCACAACGAAGCCAGGATCGTTGCACTGTTGAACCATGAAAATATAGTAAAAGTCTATGACATTGAAGAACTTTTCAGGACAGTTTTCATTATCATGGAATACCTCGAAGGCGTGCCCTTAGATTACATTTTAGATCGAATGCCAAGGCTGCCCATGTCCAAGGTATTAGACATTCTCCTTCAAGTCTGTAGTGGGCTAAGTTATGCCCATGAACAAGGTATTGTTCATCAGGATATCAAGCCGGGTAATGTTTTCATCCAATCAGATGGTCGGGCAAAAATTGTTGACTTCGGGCTATCCTGTCCTCCAGGGACCATAGATTGCAGTTTGCCGGGGACGGTATATTATATGTCTCCGGAACAGATTGTAGGCGACTCTATTGACGAGCGCACTGATATTTATTCACTGGGCATCCTGGCCTATGAGATGATCAGCGGCCAAAGGCCATACCCAGAAGATGACCTTGCTGAACTGATGGACTTGCATGTTCAAGAGGATGTCCCAGATCCTCGATTGTTGGTTCCCGATTTACCGGACGAAATAAGCTACTTCATCAGGCGTGCAACCCAGAGAGATCCGGCCGCGAGATTCAAATCCACTTGGGAAATTATCCGTGACCTCCAACCTTTTGCTGACAAAATAGGGGTAGAAAGGCGACCAGATCTTGGGCAACGGCGGAAAATGATGAGTCTATTTTTGTTTTATCAAGAAGAGCAACAGTTAATTTTGAATAGACTAGTAGAGAGCTTTAATAAAGACGTCAATAGCATGGGCATAGAACTGAAAGTAACAAACGTGGATGAAGTCTAGCATTCTTTTCATAGCTCCTCATATGAACTCATACACAACATAGTGGAGCTTGATTGATGAAATTTTCTATCAGATCCTTCTTCTCTATCAATTCCATCTCACTTACATTTTGCACCATCCTCCTCGTTGTCCTCCTATTTTTCATCGGTATTCCCATTCTGGACCTTATCGAGTTGAAGACGTATGACCTCCGGTTCCTGTCTCGGGGCCGAGTTGAACCCTCTCCGACAGTCGTCATGGCTCTCATTGATGAAAAGAGCCTCGATACGGAGGGGCGCTGGCCCTGGCCCAGAACCAAGATAGCTACTCTCGTGGATATTTTGTCTCAAGATGGGGCCAAGGTGATCGGTTTTGACATCGGTTTCCTAGAGCCTGATGAGAATTCCCAGTTGGAATTCATCGACCAATTTGGTCAGAAAGTCGATGATTTGGAGGTCAATAATGAGGAATTGACCGACTTTATAAGTGAGAGCAAAAAAAATGCCGACAACGATCTGGCCCTGGCGACCGCTATCAAGAATTCGTCTGCCACAGTAGTTCTTGGATATTTCTTCCACATCAGCGAAGCCGTCCTCGATTACCGGATTGAACAAAGGGAAATAGACCAACAACTTGAACGCATCAGCTCTTCAAAATACCCTCTCATTTTCTATGAAGATCAAGAAATGGAAGTGGCTCCATTTCCCAGGGCCTACGCTCCCGAAAGCAATCTCGAAATCTTGACCAAATCAGCCGAGTCCTCGGGGTATTTCAATGTTAGCACTGATAGGGATGGTGTAGTTCGATGGATGCCCCTGCTTATACAAGGTGGCGAAGATCTCTTTCCTCCCCTGGCGATATCATGTGCCTGGCACTACCTGGACAGACCCCAACTCATGGTT
This sequence comes from uncultured Desulfobacteraceae bacterium, assembly GCA_964346905.1. Classification (GTDB taxonomy): domain Bacteria; phylum Desulfobacterota; class Syntrophobacteria; order BM002; family BM002; genus BM002. Next base: position 12,111 of record CAYFXH010000086.1, read on the forward strand.
AAGGTCGGCGCCTATGGGGTGGAAGGCATACAGATGGGAGAACGATTCATACCAACCGATGAAAATGGTCAACTGCTCATAAACTACCTCGGCCCGCCGAGGACCTTTCCCCATTATTCCATCAGCGACATTCTCCGTGGGAGCCTCGCCAAAGGTACCTTTAAAGACAAGATCGTTCTGGTTGGGGCTACTGCCATGGGGACCCATGACTTGAGAAGCACTCCCCTTAGCCCCCTGTACCCCGGCGTGGAGGTTCACGCCACGGTAATCGACAGCATACTGACACAAAACTTCATAACCAGACCCAAGTGGTCCATGATTTACGACCTGCTCGCCATCATCGTGCTGGGAGCCCTGACCGGTATCGCCCTCCCGCGTATGAGTGCTCTCAAAGGACTTCTCCTTGCCAGTGGGCTGTTCATTTTGCACATCATTGTCGCCCGTTGGCTTTTTGTAAGTTTGCGGGTTTGGCTCAATATCGTCTATCCCTTGGTGGTTGTTGCGATCACCTATACAGCTCTTACTGTCTATCATTATGTGACCGAGGAGCGGGAACGCAAAAAGATCAAAGGGGCTTTCAGACATTACGTGTCCCCCGTGGTGATCGAGGAAATGCTCAAAGAACCTGGACGACTGCAACTGGGGGGAGAGGAAAAGGTCCTTACTGTGCTTTTCAGCGACCTGGCAGGGTTTACTGGCTATTCTGAGCGTTACGCCCCGCACGAGATGATAAATATCCTAAGTGAATACTTTGAAGAAATGACAGAACAGATTTTTGCCCATCAAGGTACGCTCAAGGAGTACGTAGGCGATGAACTGATGGCCATCTTTGGTGCTCCCCTTGAACAGGCCGACCATGCCCAGAGGGCTTGTGCTGCGGCGCTGGCAATGCGGGATCGACTGCACGGCCTGCGTTCAGACTGGGCCAAGGTGGGCCGACCCCCCTTGATGGCCCGAACCGGGGTCAACTCTGGCCGCATGCTGGTCGGCAATCTGGGATCCCGCTATCGCTTTGCCTATGGAGCCCTGGGAGATCAGGTGAACCTCGGGTCCCGACTGGAGGGCCTCAATAAGATGTACGGCACAGAGATCCTGCTGGGGGAGAATACGGCCGACCTATTGGAGGGATCCTTTCTGTTGCGAGAGGTAGACCTGGTGAGGGTTAAGGGTAGAAAGCAGCCCGTACGCATCTACGAGCTTTTGGGCAACTCTGAGGCGTCATTACCAAAAGAGAAGGAGGGGTCCTTGAGTTTCTTTGCCGCTGGGCTCGAGGCGTATCGTCAGCAGATTTGGCAAGAAGCTCTGGGTCTTTTCCAACAATCTCTAACGCTGTTGCCTGAGGATGGACCTTCCCGGATTATGGCAGATCGTTGCCGAATCTACCAGGAAACGCCGCCACCAAGAGAGTGGGACGGCGTCTTTGAGCACATCACTAAATAGTCGGGACATGACGCAAAAGATCTAATACCTGCTTCTGCTAACTGTGGGAGCGACTTCCCCGCCCATCTGTCTCGACTTTAGCGGGCAGGCAGCCGCAATTTGATAATTGTGCAGCTTCATAGCGGAGTAGCCAGTGGCAAAGAATGTGGGAGCGGCTTTCCAGCCGCGATTCTGATTTTATAGGTAGGCAATCCCGGCTTACAGACCAGTGTGCGCAAAGAGAGCAGCATCATCTAGAAGGAAAACAAGATGAGGGATGAAAACAAGACGAAAAAACAACTAATAAGTGAGTTGACGGAACTGCGTCAACGGATTGCGGGATTGGAAGATGCAAAGATCCTGCACACGCGGACGGAAGATAAGATGCGGGAGACCGAGGACTACTTTCGATCACTTCAATTTCACATGCATGAAGACATCATGGTCATCGCCCCGGACTATCGGATCGTGGACGTTAACAAAGCTTTTCTGGCTACAGCTGGCCGCAAACGCGAGGAGGTAATCGGCCGTCCTTGCTATGAGATTTCTCATGGCTACAATGAACCATGCGAGAAACACGGAGTGAAATGCATGCTACGCGAAGTGCTCAAGACCGGGAAACCGCGCACCTGTCGCCATCAACATGTACGTGCAGATGGATCGAAGGTCTGGGTGGATATCCTACTCTCGCCCAGGAGAGATGAACAAGGAAATGTCACCCATGTGGTACAGGCAGTCCAGGACGTAACTGACCTAATCACGGTGGAGAAGAAGTTGCATGATAGTAAAACTCATATGGAAAGTATATTGAAGGCTGCACCTGTGGGTATCGGTCTGGTTCGAAATCGCGTATTTGCTTGGATTAGTGATCGAATGAAGTCAATGTTGGGGTATTCTGCAGGTGAGTTAATAGGAAAGAGCGCAAGAATTGTATACGAAAGTGATGAAGAGTTTGAGCGTGTTGGGAGAGAAAAATACGCCGAGATCCAAGAGCAAGGTGTTGGGACAGTGGAAACGCGTTTCAAGCGCAAGGACGGCAGCGTAATTGATGTGTTGCTGTCCTCATCCGCCATCGATTCCGCAGACCCTTCGAAAGGAGTAATCTTCTCGGCACTGGATATTACCGAGCGCAAGCGGACGCAACAGAATGTGGAGGAACAGTTACAATTCTTGCAAACGCTTTTGGATACCATTCCTAATCCCGTCTTCTACAAAAATGCCCAAGGCAGGTACACCGGCTGCAACAAGGCTTTTGAGGATTTCGTCGGCAGACCGTTGGAAGAGATCGTAGGAAAGACTGTATATGATATGGGGCCAAAGGAGATTGCGGATAAGTATTACGAGAAAGACCGGGAGCTTTTCGAGAAGCCGGGGAAACAGCACTACGAATGGAAGGTGAAGGCGAGTGATGGAGAACTGAAGGACGTTATCTTTCACAAAGCAACAATCAGGGATACAAACGGCGACGTCGAAGGCTTGATCGGTGTTATATCGGACATAACGGAGCGCAAAACGTTTGAAGAGGCACTGCGAAAGAGCGAGGAAAGGCATCGGTTGTTTTTACAGGCATCTCCTGATCCCATTGTGGTGTATGACATAGAGGGAAGAGCTACATATATCAATCCCGCTTTCGAACAAACCTTCGGTTGGTCAAGCGAGGAATTGTTAGGAAAACGGATCGATTTTGTTCCTGAAGAAAATTGGGCCGAGACGGAAGCTGCCATTGACAGAATGTTGCAAGGAGAAAAAATCCAATCATTTCGAACCAGACGTTTAAACAAATCCGGGTGGATTCTTGACATACAACTAAGCTCTTCTCTTTTTCACGATAGCGAAGGTAAACCAGCTGGAAACATCGTGATTCTCCGAGACGTTACCGAGCAAAGGTTGGCGGAGAAGGCGCTGCGGGAGAGTGTAGAAAACTTTAGGGCCCTGGCAGAAAACGCAAACGATGGCATTCTGATAGCCGCGGGTGAAGGATCTCATGTATACGCCAACAGGCGAGCCGCCGAAATCACCGGTTACAGCGTCGCCGAATTGCAGGCGATCGGCTTGCATGAGATTGTAGCACCTGAAGAAGTAGAAAAAG
>CAYFXH010000086.1:15628-19602 GCA_964346905.1 uncultured Desulfobacteraceae bacterium
CAGATACCAAAGAAGACTTAATGGCGAAAATGTTCCAGGCCAATACGAGACTTTCCTTGTCAAGAAAAGTGGTGACAGCTTTCCGGTAGAGTTGTCCAGTGCGAGAAGTGTTTGGGAGGGGCAACCTGCTTCTATTGTCATATTCCGCGACATCACCGGGCGGAAACAGGCAGAGGAGGCCTTGAGGAAAAGAGAACTTGAATTGGAGATTCGAGCTGAAGAACTGGAGGAACTAAATAGCGCTTTGAGAGTTTTGCTGAAAAGAAGGGAGGAAGATCAAAAAGAGATTGAGGAGAGGGTTTTGTCCAATGTGAAGGAGTTGGTTTTGCCCTACGTGGAGAAATTGAAGAAAAGTACGTTGGGTGACAAAGAAAACACCTACGTGAATATCCTTGAATCAAATCTGGAAGATATTGTTTCTCCGTTCGTTCGTAAATTGTCCTCTACGTATTTGGGGCTCACTCCTACGGAGATTCATGTGGCAAACCTCGTGAAGGAGGCTAGGGACACAAAAACCATAGCAGAATTGTTGAACATGTCCCCCAGGACAGTCGAGTCTCACCGGCAAAATATCAGAAAGAAGCTTGGGCTGAAGAACAAAAAAGCAAACCTCAGATCCCACTTGTTAGCCATCCAATAATACTTATTTTGCCTACGTATTTTGTCAGTAATAATATAGTTTGGTTTTTTTGATAATCTGTGACAGTTTAGATCACAGCATCTTGTGGTTTGGATTATAAAGCTGAGCACGAGAGCAAAGGGGGCTTTTGTTGATTAATCTGGCCATTTAGTCAGTTTCTACAGGAGTCCTCTTACACATACAATCCTACAGGTCTCTATTCGAATTGTAGCGGTGCACTCGGCGCCGAGGCAGCACAAACCAGTATCTATCCCGAAAGCCATTTGTTTCTTCTCCTGGGCTGGAACCTGGTAAGACTCCAACCCATAGGGGACGACGCCTAGGAGGGGAGTGGGGCACGAACCGGCTTCACATCCTTTGTGGCATCAAGGGAGTTTGTGGCGTCTGAGATATGACTGTCCTGCTTAGTGCAGGGCCCACAAGCTTTCTTGAAACCATGAGCATTCCATCAACTGAAAACCATTCTGAAAATCCGAAAAGTCTCGAACCATCAACCGGGAAAGTATTATACATCATCGGTCCCCGGAGGCTGCAAAATGAGGCCATAGCCTCGTGCCTGAAAAAGGAAACCGGGAGCGAGTGTTTTGTGCTGGGCGATATCAGTCAAATTCCACCAGCTGATCCGAAAGACCATGGGCGACCGAGGCTGGTTCTTTTGGACTGTCAGGGAAAACAACCGAAAAATATTCTGGCCGAGTTAAGACCTTATCTCAATAATAAACAATCCACGAACCATGTGGTTCTCTTTAGTGTGGACCGTAACCTTGGGATTGAAAAGAAATTCTTGTTGGCAGGGGTAAGGGGTTTTTTTTATGACAAGGATCCCTTGGATAGGTTGCTTAAAGGCGTTCTGGCTGTTCTAGACGGCGAATTGTGGGTTTCCAGAGAAATCCTGAGCAAATGCATCCTAGAAGGAACAGACCAGGATGAGACCTCAGAGAACGGTAGCACGATTTTGACTCCCAGGCAGATTGAGATACTGGCCCAGGTCGCTGTGGGGGCTACAAATGATGAGATTGCTGACAGGCTTTGCCTCAGTCCCCACACGGTGAAGACGCATCTCTACCATATCTTCAAAAAGATCCGGGTGACCAATCGTTTGCAAGCTGCTCTCTGGGCAGCGAAGCATCTCTGATGCTACTAGGCACAGCGGGAAGACCCGCCCGCCTCGCCTGGAGACGAAGCCGATGGCGGGCAGGCGCGAAGAAAGGGCGAGACGGGGATTCTAGGTCTGAAGACAGATGACGGAGGGCAGAGGATACACGAGTGAATACAGAGGTCGGAGATTAAGCCTGATAATTTCAAAATCCGCAATTCGCAATCCGAAATCCGAAATTTTCCTTACACCCCATGCTCTTCACCTTAATTTCCACTGGCTACCGGCTATTCGACCATGACGCTATACCATACGCGCTTTGCGGAGTAAATATTCCAAACGATTCGGTATCGTAGAAAGCAGGATAGATACGAAGAAAGTATTGGTTGCCAGACTATGAGTACTACTTCAGTACTACTTTTTTTTGATGATTTCTTAATCCCTTACAATTTTAAATTACGAATAAAATCATACTAATATGCTATTGCGCTTGTAGAGAAAAAAAGTAAGATGGGGTCAGTTACCACGAATCTTGAAATTAGAACATGGAATACCTTCTCCTAAATCTCCTTTTCGCTTCTGCAAGCTCTTTCTTGGTCGATTGATGTATGTGGTGATGAGAATCACAGTCCCTACTGACAAAAAATCTATTCTCCTGTCGGGAACAGCTAAATAGTTAGGGTTTTTCTGTGAAAGAGCGACGTGCCTATGAAAGGCTCAATCTAATGCTCCCTGCCAGGATGGAAATGGTCACTTCAGGGAAAAGACAGGTCTTTGATTGCATGACCGAGAATGTCTCTGCCGGTGGAGCATTTTTAAATACTTCAGAGCAAATTCAAGAAGGCACACGGTTTCAACTGAAGCTCATTATCCAGAATGAGAGGATTAAAGAGCTGACGGGCGCTCAAAGCTTCATAGAGGTTGAAGGAGTAGTAGTCCGATCCACACCTGATGGAGTGGCGATCTGCTTTGACGGAGAGTGCCAGATTCTGAGTCTAAAGTCATGAGGGGTGACCCCAGGGAGGGAGTCATGAGCATGAGGGGGATATTTTTCACATTTTTTCGGCTCCTATTGTGTCTCAGCTTTGTCATAGCCTCGCTTTACCCCAGCGCTGCTCTTGCTAAAACGTGTGAGCAATGGGTTGCAAAAGTGGTTTCAGTACAGGGAACCGTGGAGTCACGAAGGGTGGGTGAGACCGAGTGGCAACCGGTTAAATTAAACGACACCTACTGCCCGGGTGATGAGATTCGGGCACTGGAGAGGAGCCGGGCAAACCTGGCCCTGATCAACGAGGCAACTCTCCGTCTCAATCAGAACACCAGTATGACCCTCGGGGAATACAAGGAAAAACGAACCTCTCTGGTAGATCTGTTCAAGGGAGCTGCACATTTCTTCAGTCGTACTCCCCGTGCTCTGGAGGTGCGTACTCCATTTGCAACTGCAGGGGTTCGGGGAACGGAGTTCTTCGTTGAGGTCAAGGAAGATGAAACCTTCCTCTCCATATTTCAGGGAGAGGTCCTGGCTCAGAACAAGTTCGGAGAACTCACCCTCACCAGTGGTCAATCGGCGGTAGCCGAGAGAGGGAAAGCTCCTGCCATGAGGGTAGTGGTGCGCCCCCGGGATGCAGTGCAGTGGGCGTTGTACTATCCACCTGTCATCTATTTTCCTGAGGGAGTTCGAGAGGATAGAGGTGATCCGCGCTTCTTGGCCTATAACGCTTCACAGTTGCTTGCTGTGGGCCGGGTTGATGAGGCCGATGCAGAAATCGGCCGGGCCTTGCGTTTAGACCCGAACTACAGCGATGCTTTTGCTCTGCAAGCGATCATCGCCGTGGTGCAGAACGAGAAAGAGAAGGCGCTCAGTGCTGCCCAGCAAGCAGTGAGCGCAGATCCGAATTCTGCCACGGCACAAATAGCCCTCTCCTATGCGCAGCAGGCGAGCTTTGACCTGGAAGGAGCGCGAGCAAGTCTCGAAAAGGCAGTGCAACTGGATCCTGAAAACGCACTGGCCTGGGCGAGGTTGGCAGAGCTCCAGGCGTCATTCGGTTATCTGACTAAATCCCTCGAGTCGGCACAAAAGGCGGAAGCCCTGGATCCGAACCTCTCGAGGACGCAGACTGTTCTGGGATTTGCTTATCTGATGCAGGTTAGAATAGCAAGGTCCAAGGCTGCCTTTGAAAAAGCGATCGAGCTCGATCAGGCTAACCCCCTCGCCAGGCTGGGTCTGGGACTGGCGAA
>CAYFXH010000087.1:0-19427 GCA_964346905.1 uncultured Desulfobacteraceae bacterium
CCCAAGGACATCCCCCTGGCGGTAATGGAGGCAAGTGCCGCGGCTGGGGCCGCCGGCAGCCTTCTGGCCCCAGCTCGTTCCACTTTGACCACTACCATAGTGTCGCCACCGGAAATCAATGTGAAAGGCGAACCGCCCCGCATCGGAGTTTTTGTCTGCCACTGTGGCATAAACATCGCTGGGGTGGTGGATGTGGCGGCAGTGCGGGATTATGCCAAGACCCTCCCGCAGGTGGCCTACGTGGAAGACAACCTTTACGCTTGCTCCCAGGACGCCCAGGAGAAAATCCTCCAGGTAATCAGAGAGCACAACCTCAACCGGGTGGTGGTGGCCGCCTGCTCGCCAAGAACCCACGAGCCCCTGTTCCAGGAAACTTTGGTTGACGGCGGTCTGAATAAGTACCTCTTTGAAATGGCTAACATTCGCAATCAGGACTCATGGGTGCATGGTGGCGACCCGCAAGCAGCCACTGAAAAGGCCAAAGATCTGGTGCGAATGGCGGTGGCCAAGGTCGCCCTGGTTGAACCCCTTGAAGATACCACCGTGGAGATCAACCAGTCGGCCTTGGTGGTGGGAGGCGGCGTTGCCGGAATGACTGCGGCCCTCCAACTGGCAGATCAGGGCTACCCGGTTACTCTGGTGGAGGCCGAGTCTGAACTGGGTGGCCATGCGCGGCAAATGCGAAAAACATGGCGTGGTGAAGATGTTCCCGCTTACCTGGAAGATGTGATGGCCAGGGTCAATGGGAACCCGCACATTAAAGTCTGCTTGAACGCTGAGCTCCGAGAAACCAGGGGTTTCGTGGGCAACTTCGAAAGCAAGATCCGACTCGGGGAGAATGACGGCGCCAAGGCAATCACGGTCCGCCACGGCGTGGCCATTCTCGCCACTGGCGCCCACCCCATCAAGCCCGACGAATACCTTTACGGCAAGAACAATGGGGTTTTCCGCTGGCACGAGCTGGATGAGGCCTGGGAGAACGACCTGGTCAAAAACGGTAAAAGCGCTGTCTTCATACAGTGTGTGGGCTCCAGGGAACCCGAGCGGCCCCACTGCAGCAAAATCTGCTGTACCTTCTCCGTACAAAAGGCAGTGGAGCTGAAACAACGCCACCCGGAGATGGATGTGTACATCCTCTACCGGGATATTAGAACCTACGGTGACAGGGAAGATATTTACAGAGAGGCCAGGGACAAGGGTGTGATTTTCATTCGTTACGGTCTGGAGAGTAAGCCCCTGGTCAGGGAAACCGAAAACGGCAGCCTTGAGGTCACGGTGATGGATCACATCCTCCAGCGGCCCATAACGCTCAAACCTGATTTCATCACCTTGGCCAGTGCCATCGAGACCCGTGATTTGGAAGCGTTGGCCCAACGTTTCAAGGTACCCCTCAACGAAGACGAGTTCTTTGTAGAAGCTCACGCCAAGCTGCGACCGGTTGAATTTGCCACCGACGGCATCTTCCTCTGCGGCCTGGCCCACTACCCCAAACCGTTAGAGGAGAGCATCTCCCAGGCTCAGGCGGCTGCCAGCCGGGCCACCACCCTACTGGCCCAGAAAACGCTTCAGGTCAGCGGACAGGTGGCGGGGGTCGATCCGTGGAAATGCTCTTCATGCGGCGTCTGTGTCGCCGTCTGTCCCTTCGGCGCGCCAGGTTTCAATGAGAGAGGACTGTCCGAAATCAATTTAGCCTTGTGCAAGGGTTGCGGCTTGTGCGTGGCCTCCTGCCGTTCCGGGGCCATCGACCTCAAAGGATACGAGGACAAGCAGATTTTTGCGATGATTGAGGAGTTGTAAAAGCGAGATGTGGGATGAGTGATGTGAGATGTGGGATACCAACCTTAATTTGAGTTCCATCTCACATCCCACATCACAGATCTCACATCCCCAATAGCCCAAAGTGGATTTGGCACCCCCCAAAAGAGGAGTTAGTATGTCCAACATAGAAAACCTGCACTGGCAGCCTAAGATAGTTGCCTTCCTCTGCAATTGGTGTTCTTACGGCGCCGCAGATCTTGCCGGGGTAAGCCGATTGCAGTACCCCCCTCACATCCGGATCATCCGGGTACCCTGCTCGGGGAGGATGAATCCCAAGTTCATCCTGGCCGCTTTCCGCCAGGGTGCTGATGGTATTTGGGTTTCCGGGTGACACCCCGGGGACTGCCATTACCTGGAAGGTAATTACTACGCCAGAAGAAAGTTCGCCCTCTTTAACAACCTCATCGAGTACATGGGGATTGAATCCGGCCGGCTCCATTTTTCCTGGATTTCATCGGCCGAGGCTGGCAAGTTCGTGGAGGTGGTCAAAGGGATCACGGAGCAAGTCAGGAAACTGGGCCCAGCCGCGAGGCTGATAAAGACTTTACCAACGTTCAATGACGATTCCCTCTTTAGCTGGCAGCAAGCAACTGGCAGCGGCCAGATCGTTACATAGAGAATCTGTGAATCGTTGCATCTCAAGTATATGACGCCGTGGGCACGATTACTTTCGGAGAGGAGCGAGAAAAGCAAGAAACGCACCACAAGTACTCGAGCCCATCAAGGCGATGGCCCTTTTACGAATTGACTAATCAACGAATCGACTAAATAACTAATTAGTGTCCATCCGGAAACTATCAAGAGTCATTCTGAGCGGAGCGAAGAATCTCTGACGATCCAGGAAGTAAGAGATTCTTCGTCGCTTCGCTCCTCAGAATGACAGCACGAGACCGAGTTTCCGGATGGACACTAATTAACCAATGAACTTCCTGGCCAGCGCTATGCGGTCAAAGAAGTAAAAAATCACGGGTGGCGTGGATGCAATCATATACAGAAAAGATAAGAGACATAGCCCGTCGCTTACTTCAGGAAAACAAGGTGGATGCGGTGTTGGGCTTCCAACGGGGAACCATTGCCATGATGAGTCAGCCCGTTCTTGTTCGAGCTGCTCCTGATGCGGACCGTTTGCACTGGGATTCCCACTGCGGCAACAATCTCGCCAACTACCTCCCCCGGCAACGGCAGAGGATTGCAGTTGTGGCCAAAGGCTGCGATTCACGAAATATTGTCTTGCAAATCCTCGAGAACCAGATAAAGCGGGAACAGCTTTACATTATCGGTGTTCCCTGCCAGGGAATGGTGGATCGGCGCCGGGTACTGGCCGAGCTCAATGGCAGGGAACCACTTGAGGTCAGCGAAACCTCTGAACATCTCTCCATCCAGGGCGAGGGCTTCGCGGAAACACTAGAGCGAGGTCGCTACCTGCAGGAGAACTGCACCATCTGCATTCACCGTAACCCGGTAGTCTATGATGAGTTGGTGGCAGAACCGACCACTGAGCAAAGTCAAGTGAATCGTTACGAGGACATCAACGCAATAGAGGCCATGAGCGATGATGAGCGCTGGCGCCACTTCGAGCTACTCCTGGCGCCCTGCATTCGCTGCTACGCCTGTCGCAACAGTTGTCCCATGTGTTACTGTCCCACCTGCTTTGTGGACGAGTCTACTCCACAGTGGCTGGGTAAGAGCATTGACCCCACCGACACCGCAACATTTCATTTTCTCCGAGCCTATCATTTAGCTGGACGCTGTACGGACTGCGGCAGCTGCGAGCGAGCGTGCCCGGTGGAAATCAAGGTACGGCAACTCACCAAGAAGTTGGAAAAGGACATAATGGAATTATACGGCTACGAAGCAGGCTTGAGCTTGGATCAGAGTCCACCTCTGGACACCTATCGTCCAGATGATTCGCAGGAGTTTATAAAGTAATAGTTTAGCCGGTTGGCCAGCCGGCCGGTTAGTGGGAGGATTGAGGGATTTCGGATTGCGAAACCGGGAACCCGCCCGAAGGGTGGGAGTCCGAAGGACAATTGCGGATTGCGGATTTGGGAGGGCATAGAGCATGGAGCAGAGGGCAGAGAGCAGAAGTCAGAGGGCAGAGGGCATAATTAAGATTGTAGATTGCAGATTGCAGATTTTTAAATTCGAAATTATTAATTCTCACCCCTGACCCCTGACCCCTGACCCCAAATTATTGGCTACTGGATTCTTTAATTGCAGATTGAGGAATTGAGAAATTGAGGTAGTTTTTGGCTGATGGCTGAGCGCTGATAGCTCACAGCCTGCCCTGAGCGTGTCGAAGGGCTAAATACAACTGTCTAAACTGACTTAACCGGCCAACAGGTAAAATCGGACTCTTAGGACATCATCAATGGCAGCTAAGATTATTAAAAAGGCAGATGTGACCGGCCTGTTGAACCGATTGCTGGAACACTACCGGGTCTACGCACCGGTTCGTCGCGGGGATATGACCAACTTTCAGCAAATCTCTGCTGCAGACCAAGTGGATTCCAGCAATGCCAACACCATACTTTCGCCAAAATCCCTCATGCTCCCACAGTCCGAGTCCATGTTTGCATACTCCTTAGAGAAAACCACCGATCAGGTTGGGATTTTGCGGGAAATCGAGAAAGATTTTTCTCCTCGGGTGATATTCTCCATCAGACCCTGCGATGCCAAGGCCTTTCAACTGCTGGACCTGAATTTCGATACTACCTTGTATCGGGACCCCTGGTGGGTGCGGCGGCGGCAGAATACTACTTTGGTGGGCCTGGGCTGTAACCATCCCTGCAGCACCTGCTTTTGCACCTCAGTGGGTAGCGGACCCTTTTCACCGGAGGGTTTGGATTTGCTTCTCACCGAGATCGGTGATGAACTGGCAATGGAAGTGATCACCGAGAAAGGTGAAGAGCTGTTGAGGAAAGCTGAAATCGGAGCCGAAGCCTCTGAGACAACTACAAAGGCAGCGTCGGCGCGACAGGAAGCAGCTTTGCAATGTATCAGGTCGGAGGTTCCCGTCGATAATCTGAAAAAGCATAACGTAACCAGCCTTTTCGACGCCGACTTGTGGGATGAGGTGCAGTTTTCCTGCATCAACTGTGGCATCTGCACCTTTGTCTGCCCTACCTGCTGGTGCTTCGACATCCAAGACGAGGTGCACAAGGGAAAGGGCTTACGACTGCGCAATTGGGACGGCTGTATGTTCCCGCTCTTCACCCAGCATGGGTCGGGCCATAATCCCCGTAGCCAGAAACTCCAGCGAGTCAGGCAACGGTTTATGCATAAGCTTAAATACTTCGTGGACAAGTATGACACGGGTGCAGCCTGTGTGGGCTGTGGCCGGTGTGTACAGCAGTGTCCGGTAAATATTGATATTCGTGTTGTCTTTCGCTTGGTGAACGATCTCGAGGTTTAGTCAGTTACGCCGGTTTAGTCTGTCTGGCCGGTTAAACACTCAACTGGCCAAACCGTAGAGGAATGAACATGGAAAACCCTTACCTGCCATATCCGGTAAGAATCGACTCAGTCGTTACCGAGACCGAAGACCGTAACCTCAAGACCTTTAAGTTGGTCTTCTTGCATGCTGGTGACAGCGACACATTTTGTCATCGAGCCGGCCAATTTGCCGAGCTTTCCATCGCTGGCAAGGGTGAGATCCCAATCGGTATCGCCTCTTCCCCCACAGAACAAGAGTTCCTGCTCTTCACTGTGAACAAAGTAGGAGTCGTCACCAGTGCACTGCACCAGATGCTGGCCGGCGACATAATGGGAGTACGGGGACCTCTGGGTAACTGGTATCCATGGGAGCAGATGGAAGGCAAGAACGTGGTTATTATCGGTGGCGGCTTCGCCTTCACTACCCTAAGAGCATCCATCGTTTACATGTTGCATCCGGAAAACCGCAGCCGTTTTGGTGACATTACCGTAATCTACGGAGCGCGCACCCCTGGCATGCTCCTCTACAAAGATGAGCTTTCAGCCTGGGGTGAGCGCGACGACATTCACCTGCATATCACCGTTGATGCCACCGATGATCCTGACTGGAAACACAATGTTGGTTTCGTGCCGACAATCACCCAGGAAAAGGCGCCAAGCGCTCAAGACGCTTATGCAATCGTTTGTGGCCCCCCCATCATGATCAAGTTTACCCTGCCGATTTTGAGCGAGTTGGGCTTTTCTCGAGAGCGCATCATCATGAGCCTGGAAATGCGAATGAAGTGCGGTATCGGCATGTGTGGTCGCTGCAACATCGGCAGCGAATATGTCTGCCGAGACGGCCCGGTCTTCAGCTTGTCCCAGTTAGCCCAGTTGCCGAATGAATACTAGCCGTCGGGGTATGTGATGTGGGAGAGGTGACGACATCCAGGTTTCGTGAAGCGCCATTGGAGTCAGTGGAATCCCACACCACCCAGCCAAATCGGAAATTTTTAACTTGGTATAGGACAGATAGCTTTGATATGCTGGATCTATTATGAAGCACCCGTGACAAGGAGGCAAAAGTGGTTACCCTCGACGATTTGAAATCTATTATTTTGCTGAGCTATCTGACCGATCCCATGCTGGAGAAGCTGTCCAATGTTACCTTTACGGCAGAATATACCCCTGGCGCTTACATTTTTAGAGAGGGAGATTATGCCCAACATCTCTATGCAATTGTAGATGGAAAAGTTGGTCTCGAACTCGAGAAAAGCCCCAATGTCCCAGTCATGATAGACACCCTCGGCCGTGGTCGCATTTTCGGCTTTTCTGCTCTGGTTGACACCGAACAGAAAAAGTACACCACACATGCCAAAGCCATAATCGACACGAAACTGTTTACTTGGGAAGCAAATGAGTTAGAAAGGCTCTTCTATCAGAATTTCGAGATGGGTTTCCTTTTCATGAAAAGAATTGCCAAGATTGCCAAGACAAGACTACAAATCAGAAACGTGCAATTTCTCGATATATACAGGTAATCAAATCCGTTGCTCAAACAATATCTGTAGCCCTGGTTGAACCCTGGAAAATTTTCTCACGCGTCAAAGATCCCACTCTCCCCTACTGTCATGCGAATCATTGCCCCTCACCGCTTTCCGCCAACTTCCTGCCTTGACTCGCCATAAGATCTTTTGCCCGGTTCCCTCTCGGGAGTTACCCCTTTTACATATTTCCACAACATCCGGGTAGAAAATAAGTAACTCATCCCTATATACTCAATTGTAGAGAAAACTCTTAAATAATTACCCTGTGACCGTTTTACACAACTGCCGTTCACAATAAAATCCATTCTTGACGTTTTTTGGCGACTATTTGGGCCTACCCCCAAAATTCCCACTTTGTGATATCTAATTTTATCTTTCGATTCAGTATCTTACACAGTTCGAATTATATTGCCACAATGTGGCACAATACTTGCAACTTATCAAACTGCAGTCTCTCATAAGTATTTTAAATGGTCATTTGACCTTATGAGTTATTTGATAATGACTGCACAGTTAATTTAGGAAATTGGGTAATTGAATTACGTTAGAGAGTTTTTGTCTGAGATGTGAATGCTGAAATAAAATATTTGAACTCTAGTTGATGTTTCAGTCTTCGCATCACTTAACGCAAGAGGCACAAGAGCAATGAGTAGCCTACGCAAAAGACAATTGGAACAATCCCGTCTCTTGGGAGATGAAATTCGGGTGGCTGTCGGTTATCGAATTTATGAAATCTTTTGTGCCGATTGCAATCGGGTATTGATCGAAGAAGATTCGCAGCTGATGCGATTGCAGTGCAAAGAATGCAAGCGCATCTATGCGTTTAGGCTTCTTCCAGAAGAAGAACAGTTTATTTTTCAATGTTCTACAGGAAAGGTTCCGATCCAATGAAACCACAAATGATGAATTTATCTAAATGGGTCGAGAAAACGGCACAAGCCGTTCGGCACATTTGCAGTAAAAAACAAGCCCCCTGTGTAGGCTTTAGCCTCATCTTTTTCGACCCCTGCGCTGAACCAGAAGAACGCTGGAATTATGTCATTGAGCTCGCCTTTGATCCCAACAATCCCCCATCTGAAGAAGAGAGAAAACAGTTAGAGAAAGCGTTCGAGTTTATCAGTGAAGGCGTCCGTCGGATCATGGGTGGGGAGCTGGCGATGGATGAGATCGAAGATCGTCCTGAGACCATGCACTTGCACTGAGCACAGTATTTCAGCCACGCTCACAGGGGCCCAACATCGGGAGAGTCTCGAATCCTTTCGAACCTCCCCTATATCGTCTATTGCGATTCTGACTGCAGATGCGGAACACCTAACGGGTAAATGAAGTATTCCAGGTGATCATTAGGAACTCAGATAACCCATCATTCCATGAATACGGCTCCCTCCATCTCAACCACCTGATGCATCCTAACCTTGTAGTCTGCCCCAAATACAACGGTCTCGCCTTTGTGGGAGCACCACATGGTATTCTCTGTTGTCGTTTGGTTCACTCCTTCCCCGTTCTCTTCGCCCCGTAACAGTTGGCCAAATGGCCAACCTTCTTCGCCAACACAAATAACTGTGATTACTTGATTTATACTAAAATCACGGGACCCCGTTAGTCTTTTGGCCAATTCAGTTTTGGTGTTTTCACCAAATTCAACGACTCCTTCAATAACCAGTAGAAAGCTAATCTGATAACTATTTAATATCACTATTTATTTAAATTTGCCCCTGCTTGGCATCATTTTTGCGCTCATGGGGAGGGGGCAAAAACGAGCAGCATAACTCAAAGAGAAATAATTTGTCAGAGGACCGCTTACATGAGTTATGGATCTGAACGGCGCAGACATCCCAGAGCCGAGATCGAGTGGCCCGCCACCATTAGACAAGACGACCTGACTGTGGATGGGGTAATCAAAAATCTCAGCCATAGTGGTGCCCTTGTTTGCTCTGATCACAAACTTCTTCCGGGCGAGAGAATTCGTCTAGCCATCATGCTCTTGGACCGTTTACCCCTTGTAGTTGACGCGGAGGTAATAAGATCAAGTATCCACAGTTCTGATTCTCTGTGTGGCCTATTTGAAATGGGCGTTCGCTTTGTTGCCATCTCTGATGAAGATTTACGGTTGATTGATTCCGCTGTTTCGGAGAGACTCAGATCTAAAACCAAGGAGCGGGACACCGGGAAACCGCAGGAGATCGATTCACCTATTTCCATTGCTATTGAAAGGCGCCGATTTCCGAGAGTAAGCGCAGCCTGGTCCGTAAGTATAGACGCCCCCCAAGGATTTGTGAGTGGAACGACAGTGAATGTCAGTGTCGGAGGTGCCTTTATTTGCTGCAAGCAGCTCATAAAGCAACGGAAAAAATTCCAGATGGCCTTCTTCAACGTGCCTTCGCTTAACCGACCCCTTCCAGTTACAGCAGAAGTGGTCAGATCAGACTTCTTTTGGGGTGATGATGGCACCCTGTCTTATGGAATAGGGGTTAAATTTGTCGACATTTCCGATGAAGACAGAGCGTTCGTCTCAGAGCTGATTTCAGCCCAGTTAAAATTCAAAAGCGCGGAGGCGAAAGACGATGAAATTGGAGATAACCGCACACCCTTAGAAGTCCCTCAACACAGTGTACTGGGCTGAATCGAAGCAAGTACGATTTCCAATATCATTATACCTCGCTCACCCTTCCATACCCTCTCCTTGACAACCAGCAAAATTGTGTGCCAGAGTTGACCCGATTCCTTTTCCTTCCACAAACATCTTGAGAGCAATAGTCGGCATGAGACCCGCCTTGGAGGCGAGTTCGCTCAATTTCTCATTGGCTGAGCAACATCCTGCCGGAGAGGATTTGGGGTAACGTACATGGGTTGGCTTGGAAAAATTGTTGGGGGCACAATTGGGTTCGCTTTGGGTGGCCCCCTCGGCGCCATTGCCGGAGCTGCCTTGGGTCACGCATTCGATGTAAGCGATACCCAATACACCGAAAATAGAGCCCGCCGGTTGTCATACAACGAGCAGGCACAGATGACCTTCTTTGTGGCCACATTCTCCATGCTCGCAAAACTCGCCAAGGCAGATGGCCGCATATCATCGGAGGAGATACAAACTGTTGAACATTTTATGACACATGACCTGAATCTGAGTCCAGAAAGTAAAAGATTTGCCGCAAAGATCTTCCATACTGCTGGTGATTCTCCCAGGACCTTCCAAGATTTCGCCTCCCAGTTTTATCATTCCTTCCAATACCAGCCTCAGCTTCTCGATCTTATGATGGACTTGCTGCTCAGGGTTTCCGTTGCCGACGGCACTTTGAGTAAAAGTGAAGAAAACCTTATACGCTCAGCTGCCAAAATATTTCATTTCAGCGACCATAAATACAGAGAGCTGAAGTCTAGATATGCCCCGGACTCTGAGAAATATTACGCCGTTTTGGGCGCTCAGAGCGCTGCTTCAGATGAAGAAATAAAGAGGCTGTACAGAAAGCTCGTTAAGGAATATCACCCTGATACCATAGCGTCAAAAGGGCTGCCGGAAGAGTTTACCAAGTTTGCCAACGACAAGTTCCGGGAGATCCAGCAAGCCTATGAAGTCATAAAACAAGAAAGGGGCATGAGTTAGTGTCCATGCGGAAACCCTGTTTTCGGATGTCCTGCGGAGGAGTCCCGCCACGAGCGGGACAACAAAGAATGCCGTGGCTACAGGGGGCAGCAGAGATTCTTCGCGGAGTTTATCCCTTAAAAGGCTTCTCGTAATGGCAAAGATCGTCCAGTTGAGCAGAGAGCAACTCCATCCGAGATTCGGCTATGCTCTTCCCTCAGAGAAGATCGTCTATGTCAGAGGGGATCTACCCAGATGTGTCTATGAATTTGTCAAGGTCCATGAACTCTATCACCTAGAGGACCAATCGCTATGGTGGGTATTGAGAGAGATAAAGGCGAATATCGCTGGAGCACGCAAGCATCCCCTCGGCTTCGTCCTTTGTATGGCCATGAGCTTAGCGCCGTATCGCTTGAGGTATTACTGGGAGAGGATTTCCGGTAAGGGTTCATAAACGGGATCTGCATTCCCTGTCAGGAGAACAGCAATGAGGTGCGGACGATACTATCTTCGACAAGGATGGATCTTTGTTGTGGCGTGGGTTTTGATTACTGTTGCTTGGCCGACTCCACGTGCTGCCATCCCTCCGCAAGTACTCAGTGACATCACGGTGCTCTACCAAAATGGTCAGTGGCATGTCTTGCTCACGGGTTCAGAATCCATAACCTATCGAGCGCTCAAGGTCGCTGAGCCTCTGCGACTGGTGGTGGATCTACCGAACACCTTCAACGAAGTCGTGCCAAAACCGCTGATTCTTGAAAACCAAGTCATCGGTACGATCAAGGCCAGGCAACTGGTCCGTGACCCCCAGCCCTTAACCCGAGTCGAGATTGGCTTAACAAGGGACACCTCGTACAAAATCAGTCGCGTGCAGGATAAGATCTGGGTCAGTTTTGATCCAGACCAACCTGTGTCCAAGGTCGAGTCCGGACAGGGTGAACCGGTTGTCGAACCACAACTCGAGCACTACCCTGAGGAACATAAGGTCTTCACCCCTAAGCCCTCTGTGAAACCAGCGCTGCATGACTCACAACCCCGAGGAGAAAATTCTGCGGTTTCAGCCAGTACGGTTCTGAGTATTCATACATTACAACTGGAAAGAGAATTGAAGTACTACATTCTTGCCGATGGTAGCCTTGCCGACTACTATGCCTTTCACTTGATCAATCCACCCCGGTTAGTTGTTGACCTCATGGGTGTTAAATCCACTGAAATAAAGGATACGCAGAGCTCCAGTGGCCCGTGGGTTAAAAAGATACGGGTTGGTCTTTACACCAACAAAGTCCGGGTGGTTTTTGACCTCGTCCCCGAAGCGGGACTTCCCTACCAGATCATCTCGGGAGGTGATCGATTGGTGGTTTCCTTCACAGAAGGGGCTGGCTTTCCACCGAGATAATCGGTTGAAGAATCACAACTGCTACTTGTTAGATGCTCTCCAGAATATGAGCAATGGCGCATGAGCGACTTCCAGCCCTGGTGCTTCTCCGCGGGTTGCATGCATCGGTATTTCCCCGTATATGGTGCCAGGCTGAACATCGGCTGATGCGCAAGTAAAAGAGTTCTCTTGATGATTTCACCGGTTGCCCACACCTCTGGTCAGGGCCCCTGGTTTTCAAGGCCGATTGCCGAAAGCGCTGGTATTGTTGACAACTTCTGTCAGAAAAAGTAAACTTCATCCTTGCCTCGTTTCTCATAAGAGTTCACACTAAAACTCCGGCATCCCACCGGTCATAAGGAGATTTTCAGCCATGTCCATTGTCAGGAAGAGGCCGTCATACTCCCTATTCTCAGCAGTGGTCCTCCTGCTCGTCTTTGGCTGTGGAGGGGGGGATGGAAGTTCGGACCAAGCTGCAACTGGAAGCTCTGGAACGCTGTCTGTGAATGTCACAGATGCCAAGCCATCGCTACCTGCGGGAACTGAAGAGGTTTTCATTACCTTTGAAGAAGTACTGATCCACAAAGATGGAGGAGGATGGCTTTCCTGTCCTCTTGTCCAGAGCCCAACTACCATAGACTTACTTCAGTTTCAGTCAGGCAAAACCACCGAATTGGTTCCACCGTGCAGCCTCGAATCTGGATCGTACACGCAAATGAGGATTGTGGTGAGTGATGCGAAAATTGTGATCGATGGAGTCGCCGAGCCTGCAGATCTCAACGTTCCCTCTGGTACCCTAAAAACAGACGAAAACTTTACCTTCGAGGTCCAGGGGGGTGGTGCTGTTGATCTCACTGTGGATTTTGACCTGAGCCAATCTATCGTGGTCACCGGATCATCTAAATACAAACTCAAACCCGTCCTGCATATTGTTCAGACCCAAGAGGCAGTCACGATTCAGGGTAGCATTGACGATGCTACGTTTGGCACCTCCCAGGAAGCGACTGTAATAGTTGTCTTGGACAAAGATCAAAGCCTCGATACGTCTCCAGGAGATGAGGAGTACACCAGAGTCACGGTAACCCGGGAAATGTCAGGTGATCCTGCAGAATTCAGCATCTTTTGGGTGGTTCCTGCGAAAGATTATGTTGTGGAGACCGAGGTGGCTGGAACAGTGGTATTCGATGAACCTCTGTCTTCTGGAGATTTGGTTGCAGGAGCGATTTTTGATCTGAACGGAAACAATCCAATTTAGGGCTGGCACTGAGAGTTAAGGTTAGCACCTTCGTTGAAGAGCACAGGCAGCGTTCAGAAATGACGCTGCCTTTCTCATTGGTCCCTTCTCCTTTAGTTTGATCTTAGTAGTTACAATGCCCTAACATTCCCCAGGGTGTTTAGATACCAACGCTCCTGCACTTGTGTAGTCTGTCTACATCTTGTGGTACGCGATGGAAATTCTTCGCCGCGAATCGAGCTGGCATCCACGCCATCTGCCGCTCAGCTTTTCGGCTTCAGTCTGCCAGTTTTGCCTGTTTCCGTGACCTTGTAAGAAACCTCATAGGGTTTATTACCTCTGCCTGGCATCAAAAAGGCATACGCTTTGCATAGTGTTTCTGAGAGCACAAAACATGATGTTCATCCTGTATTGAAAAAGCGAAATCCATGAAGCAATATCTGACCGTGTGCGGATTCTTTTTGATTCTTGTGGCAACCGGGTGTGCCCCAGTACTCATTGGAGCTGGGGCCACGAGCGGGTACAAAGCTGCGAGCGACGAACGGAGTCTTGGTGGTATATGGGATGATGCCACGATTACCAGCAAGATTAATGCTGAACTGTTGAAGGACCCCGTCACCAAAGCCCGCAAGATTGACGTGGATACGTTGGAAGGTAAGGTCTTTTTAACCGGTGTGGTCTATACCGAAGAGGAATCCAAGCGTGCAGGAGAAATCGCTGGAAGCGTTCCCGGGGTAAGATCTGTGAGGAACAATCTGCAGATCGGCTCCAGGACTTTTGGGCGAGCTATTGATGACACCGTTTTAGGCAGTAAGATCAAGGCGAAACTCATCGCAGAACCCGGAATTCGATCGCTGAATATCGATGTGGATGTAAACAACGGTATTGTCACCCTAACTGGAATTGTAGAATTCACAGAGCAGAGGAAACGGGCCATTGAAATCGGTCTGACTACACCGGGAACAATTAGAGTTGTTGACAACATAAAAGTGAGAAAACCCTAAGGTACGTGCTGCTGTTCCAAGGCTGTCTTTTTGGAAGGGATAAGGGTGGCAGTTGGTGCGGTAATGCTGCCGGCCTCAAAAAAGCCTCGCTGTACGCGATACTCTCGGTTGGGGAATCTTGGTCTTGGCTGCAGGTTTCCTTGCCCTTATCGTAGGTGTGGCTTTATATTGGGTTCAACCACGGCCATGGAAGTCGGATAGTTCTTGACATCAATACTTCTCTCACAATGAGTCCTCCCCAACAGAAAAATGCTCCCTGCAGAAGATGAGCGCTCGCGCCAGCGCCAGCCGGCATTTCCTTTCGTCCTCGGCTGCCAATGAATCGGGGCCGCTTTCCACACTAATTGCACCAGCGTAGCCGTCTCGGGCCAAGGAGCGGAGTAAAGTGGTCAGCATAAGGTGCCCGTCAACCGGAGAGCGATGATCCCGCTTTCCGTCGAAGTTGGAGAGGTGCACATGAACCACGCGCTCCTTCAATCGCTTATACACTTTCGCCGGATCCAACCCCCACGTTCCCAAATGCGATGTGTCCAAGGTTAGATGAGGGAAACGGGTCATTTGCTCGGGCCTGTTGAACCAGTGCGCGTTCACTGGAAGACCCAGAAACCGGCGGGCGGGCATGTTCTCCAACGCAACAATTACCCCGGAGGACGATTCCATCTCTTTTAGGCTGCCGTCGCGTATAAAGTGGTAGTATGGATCCCGCCGGGGCCAGGGGATTGGCAGCACGAATCGGTGGGTTCCGAAGAAGTGCAACCTGCCTGCTATGGAAAAAAATCTGGGGGGCAAGTGAGCCACCACCAAGGACACCTCTAACTCCAGCGCCAGGGCTATGGTGCACTGCAAACGCTCAAGTTCGCTGGGTGGCCAGCCTTGCACATCGGCAACGAAGGGACTGTGCAGAGCCACGATGGGGAGGCCGTAATCGGAGGCTAAGCGGTGCAGGTAAACGGGGTCGCGGGTATCCCATTTGCCGTCTACGATCACCTCTATACCATCGTAGCCAGTTTCTGCAGCCAGAGCAAACACCCTGGCCATACCGTAGTTATAGAGGGAACCCGTGGAGAGGACAATCATACCGCCGCCTTGATCATGCGGATCGGATTGAATTTCCGAGCCAGGCTTCGGATTTTAGCATATCCTCAAGGAGGAGGAAATTCAGCGGCCGGCTGGAGGTGAGTATCACCTGTCCACCCGCAAGCAAGGAGGGATCTGGAGCAATGGGAGGTGCGATTTCCCCTCTGCATGAAACGGGGGGCAACTCAGAACATGAATCCCGGTATAATCTGCTTCAGGTAATTCTCTGCTGCCTTAAACCGGATTGCTGTGATTGAGTACAAATACCTCACCCTTTGGTAGATCTGCAGAAAGAACGAATTGTTCGAATTCAGCCGGCGGTTTTCCGTCCAGCTCCACCGTGACGGTATAGCCTTTTTCGGGAACAAGCCAGAAAATGGTGAACTGCGGACTATCCCTCCCCACCTTTATTCGGGTGTATTCCTCATCAGCAGCGGTGACGTCGCCACTGAAATCCTTGTCCATGATTACCGTGACAATGGCTTCGCTGGACCCGTGATCATCGAAAGTCGCAGTGGCAATTTCACCATGAATTGCTGCTGCCTCCTCGGAGTGATTGATGTGAAGGACAGGATGGAGTTTGTATGAGGGTACAAGCGGAGGCCCCGCAACTCTTAGCGACTGGCTTAGATCGAAATCGATAGTAAGATCCACAACCGAGCCGTCTCTCAGGTCAAACAGGAAATCTCTTTCAATCATTAGCTGACCTGAGGGAACCTCGATTGAGTGGGCCTCACCATGAATCAGGACAAAACCATGATCAATGAGAAGTCGAATCTGGTCGTACATTCCAGGCTCAAGGCGAACCGGTTGAATTAACTCTGTAGTTTTGCCTGAGTGGAACTGGAGCAAGTCGACAGTATACGGCGTTCGGGCTAAGGGTAAAGGAATCCAGTCCCCCCCTTCTTTGTGGACCTGAACTTCCTTGAACGTTATCAATACCTCCTCTGTCCCTGAGGGGAGCACCGGCATTGCGTCGGTAATATGCACAAAGAGAACGCTGGAACCCCCGCTAAAACTGACAAAAAATTGAACTTCTGTGTTTCCACAGCCAAAGAAAACCAAGAGAGCTGTTGTTGCCAATAGCGAGTAGGAGGCGAGAGTCTTCATGATGGATCCCTTGATCTATTGCATTCCCTCTGACCTTGATGACTTCTGCAAGAAATGATAGTAAGGACGGGCGGGTGATGCAACAAAAAATGATTCAGTCGATCTCTGCTAAACCGACTGGAGTGATTGAGGGACATTTCCTGTTGCATCATCGCTCACAATTTTGTAACGTGAGTCCAGCCTGAGACACAGTTGGCTATCAGCCTAGAGGTTGCTTCAAGAACGTGGCCGTACGAGTTGATGAATATCATCCGGGGAGGGATGAATCGTGAGACTGTTCGGTTACATCACGCTTGTGGGCTTGCTCTTCTTACCAATCTCAGCAACAGCGACGGATTCTTCTGATCAGTCGGATTCTGCAGAGATGTCATTAATGATTGGCGTGTATACGAGGCACGTGGACCAATCGGACGACCCCAATGAGAATAATCAAATGGTCGTCGTTTCATATGATAATTATGTTGTATCCAGATACAAAAACACCTGGAACGACCCAACATACTTCGCTGGAAAGAGATTCCATACTAGGAAATATCCCTTAAACAGAAATCAGAAGTTGTTTTTCCAGGGAAATTTGTATACTGGTATTCTTTATGGGTATGGGGACAACGCTGCAATAAACGTAGCAGGACTCGCACCTGGAGTGATTCCCACCTTGGGTGTCGGCTATAAAACCACCTCAGTAGAGCTGGGCTATGTTCCAACGCCGGCCGGCGGCGTATTCTTGAGTTTCTTCAAGTATACTTTCTGATCGGATTGATCAGCCAGGGAGTTCTCCAGAGAAACAATGGGGAACGACTGTAAAAAAGTGTGTGCGGTAATGCTGGGGTTGTAAGAACGCTCCTGCTTCGCTGGGAGTGCATCCATTATCTCACCTACAATTCTGTCGTTTTAGATGTATCCCTCCTTATCCTGAGATGAATGTAGGCTGCTTAGCCTGTTCCAATATCTTGGACTAAGATTTCGTCAGCGAGTTGTACTTTTCTTGATCTATACCGGTTTTCCCAGGGAATTGGCATGAGTTAATGTACCGCAATACATCATTGTGTTTCGCATCCGCAATATTTCATAAAAAAAGTGTATTGTTCAAGTTCTTCGGATTTTCGCTTCACCCCAGATCCCTGGATGGGGAGACTGATGGAAGATAGAGGAAATTTATCCGCCGGCGCACGTTTCCTTATTACGGCTACGTGCTGTGTAATTCTCGTTGCTGGTATGCGTGCTGCCAGCTCAATTCTGGTGCCGTTCCTTCTGTCGATATTCATCGCGAAAATCTGCACCCCCTTCTTATTCTGGATGCAGCGAAAGCGCATTCCCAATGCACTGGCTGTCTTGTCCATCTTCATAGCAATACTAGGAATAGGCTGGCTCTTGGCAGTTTTCGTTGGTTCGTCCTTGAACGGCTTCTCCAAATCACTGCCACTGTATCAAGAGCGCCTTACGGCGAAGACGGCCGCACTGGTGTCCTGGTTGAGGGGCCTGGGTTGGGATGTTTCCTATGAGGTACTGAATGACTACTTCGACCCGCGAAAAGCCATGGCAATGGTTGCCAGGACGCTAACCGGGTTAAGAGCGGTACTCACACAAACGTTTCTGATCCTGCTCACTGTCCTTTTCATCTTACTCGAAGCATCGGGCTTCCCCCAGAAGCTCCGCGTCGCCCTGAGTGATCCTGAAGAATCGTTGGCCCGTCTCAGTGAAGTCACCAAAAGCGTGAATCGGTATCTGGCCATAAAAACCCTGTTCAGCATGATAACCGGAATTGCAATATGGATCTGGTTATTCATCCTCGGCGTGGACTATCCGTTGCTATGGGGTCTGCTGGCCTTCTTGTTAAACTATGTGCCGACAATAGGTTCGATGATTGCCGCTATCCCAGCCGTCCTCCTGGCGCTGGTTCAGCTCGGAACCAGCTCTGCCCTGTTGACCTGTCTGGGGTATGCGGTAGTAAATGTCTCAATCGGGAGTATCATTGAACCAAGGTTGATGGGGCGTGGCCTTGGTCTATCGACCCTGGTGGTTTTCCTTTCACTGGTTTTTTGGGGATGGGTTTTGGGTCCCGTCGGTATGCTCCTTTCCATACCGCTCACCATGACCGTCAAGGTTGCTCTGGAGAGTGATGAAAGTACGCGTTGGCTCGCCGTAATACTGGGATCAGGGCCGCCCGATACTTTTTCAGAAGGTGAACCCCAAGGGGAAAACCAAGAGCAAGAGACCTAACCCGTCGTTAGCATCACAAAACCGCGCCTAACTACCAAGCTCCCCGGCCAGCTTTCCTCCACATCTTGAAAACAGCAAATCTGTTTTGACCTCCCCGAGTACCTTGTGCTAAGGTTGAGACAGCGACCAGCGCTTCTCAGCGCAATGGGGGACGTTCCCACTGATTTGCTGGGTAATCCGGAACCATCTTTCTTGTATTTTTGTCGCCCAGTTTTGTTGCCCAACACCTGTTGAATCAGAGGCATAGCTGGAAGCCCTTCTACACCGTCAGTTAAATTCTGTATCCACAATGAAACCCCTTGGCTCATTTTCGCCAGGTTGAGCTTTCTTGCTCAATTCTGTCACGACGAATAAGAACTGGAGGATGCCATGCTTAAGAAACTACTCATTGTAATGGCGGCTGTTTTCACGATGACCTCACAGGTTTATGGTAAAGAAATAGCTGGTATCAATCTACCCGATGTCCTTGAGACTGGTCAGACCACATTGGTGCTTAACGGGGCTGGGGTGCGAACAAAGTTCTTCCTGGATCTTTACGTGGGCGGGCTGTATCTCCAACAGAAGAGTGCCAATCCTGAAAAGATCATAGCAGCAGACGAACCCATGGCAATCAGACTTCATATCATTTCCTCTATGATCACCAGCGAAAAAATGGAAAAAGCGACGAGGGAAGGTTTTACTAAAGCCACTGGTGGAAATATTGCCCCCATTCATGCTCAGATAGAAACATTCATCTCTGTTTTCAGAGAGAAGATACAAGAAGATGACATCTATGACTTGATGTACCTACCGGGCACGGGAACGGAAGTGTACAAAAACAGCGACCGTAAGTCTCTCATGCAAGGGCTTGCGTTCAAACAGGCTCTGTTCGGCATCTGGCTTTCTGACAAACCTGCCCAAAAGAGTTTGAAAAAGAAAATGCTCGGCAAATAGAACCCTGAGTTTCTGAAGGAGCCAGAAATTTGGGTTCAGGGTGAAGGTGTCATTCAGGTATCAGGGGTCAGGGGTGAGAATTAATAATTTCGAATTTAAAAATCTGCAATCTGCA
>CAYFXH010000088.1:0-3305 GCA_964346905.1 uncultured Desulfobacteraceae bacterium
ACAACAGAAGAAACACCAGGAAGACATTTTCATTTCCAAATTCAGCCTCAACTCAACAATAGCTTCAATGTTTAAACTTCAACCGTCCATTTTTGGGGAAAGTCCTGGAAG
This sequence comes from uncultured Desulfobacteraceae bacterium, assembly GCA_964346905.1. Lineage (GTDB taxonomy): Bacteria > Desulfobacterota > Syntrophobacteria > BM002 > BM002 > BM002. The sequence goes on from CAYFXH010000088.1 coordinate 112, forward strand.
CAGCAGAGTCAGTGGTCCGTCGTCCGCAGAGTGTAGGAACGACGTCCTCGTTGCCACCCACCTTGAGTAGCGAGCTCTTATTCAATCGCAACTAGAGGTCGCTCCTACAGGTCGCTGGAGTCATATAGCGCATTTTTACCCTCAATTATTCGGGACCCATGAAGACAATTTGCTTATAATGGAGTTGATTAACCAACGAAACAACTTGGAGCAGTGATGGAACCGCTAAACCATAAGCCAAAGCCGCCCTGGCTGAGACGAAGGTTTGTGTTCAACTCATCGACACATGAAGTCAAAGCTTTGCTCAGCGGGCTCAGTCTTCACACCGTCTGTCAGGAAGCGCACTGTCCCAATCAGTCTGAATGTTTTGGCAAGCAAACGGCCACCTTTATGATTATGGGAGATCTTTGCAGCCGCAACTGCACCTTTTGTGCGGTAGCCCATGGAATCCAGCAACCTCCTGATTCGGATGAGCCCAAGCGGGTAGCGGAAGCGGTCTCCCGGTTGGGCCTCCGTTATGTGGTACTCACCTCAGTCAGCCGCGATGACCTTGCTGATGGCGGCGCTTCTCATTTTGGCGCCACAATCAGAGCCATCCGCATGCTTGGTGATGACATTCTGGTGGAGGTTCTGGTGCCTGATTTTCAGGGTTCCATTCAGGCCCTGACAACTGTTTTGGCTGATCAGCCATCGGTCCTCAATCATAACGTGGAAACGGTACCTCGCCTCTATCCAACGGTCCGGCCACAGGCTCGTTACCAGAGATCTTTACGACTCTTGGCAGAAGCAAAGCGCTTGAGCCCCGAGATCCCAACCAAGAGCGGGATCATGGTGGGTCTTGGCGAAAGACCGGAAGAAGTCAGCAGACTTTTGCAGGATCTCCGGAACACAGACTGTGATCTGGTCACCATTGGCCAGTATCTCCGCCCTTCCCAAGCCCATCATCCAGTTGTGGAGTATGTACATCCCGAACTTTTTCACGCTTATCAGGAAGAGGCTAAGACCCTCGGCTTCCTGGGTGTGGCTGCCGGTCCTTATGTCAGGAGCTCTTATCAGGCAGAAGTTCTCTATCAACAGGCGATAAACGCGAAACCAGATAAAGTCCCGAGGTGAGATAGTTTGGCAAGCTCTTGCAACCGTTCACGTCCGTTGTCCGTGGTCCGTAGTCCGTGGCATGTAGGGCATGGGGCATAGAGTAAGGAGCCAGCCCTTCGACAACCTCAGGGCAGGTAGTCAGAATCCAGAATTCAGGAGAAAGGAAATAAAAATTTAGGTCCTCTCAACTCCTGGCTTCATCGACGCCTCCGTCTCGCCGTTTCACCGCGTCGTCCTCCTGTCTCTGATCCTTAGTTGAAAAGGCTGTCCGCTGCTTGCTGCTAGCTGTCGGCTGATTACTGACGCTCTGCGCTTTGCTGCAACGGACGACTGACTACTGACAACGGACATGAGTTGCCAGGCAAGAAGCCTACCTCTGGGATGGGAAGCGAAACATCTTCGCTACCGGTACTACGAAGCGGTGCAGCTGCGGGCTATGTTTTTAAATCCGAAATCCGAAGCACGAAGCACGAAACAAATCCAAAATCCTAATCTTCAAATGTTCAAAACAATGCGAATGAGCTGCTGTTTAGACGTTTTGGTCATTGGGATTTCGATATTCTGATTTAGGATTTGAGATGAGCCACAGTAGACCACCCTAACAGTCAATTTCTCAAACTAGTTGATTTCTAAGTACTTAACTCCCAACAATAAACTGTGGCTCATCTATGAGGCGGTGCAGCTACGGGCTATTGGCCCTGTCCAGAAAGGCGAAATGGTTCGAAGTTCTTCAATTATGGCGGGCATAACTTCCAGGATATAGTCGATTTCTTTCTCGGTGTTGTAAACGCTCAAACTGAAGCGAATGGAGCCGTGGGCCGCTGTGAACGGCACTCCCATGGCACGGAGCACGTGGGAGGGTTCCAGAGATCCGGAGGTGCAGGCAGAGCCTGACGAGGCGCATACTCCCTTGTCGCTCAATTTCAGGAGAATGGACTCTCCTTCCACATATTCAAAGCTGATGCTCAGGGTATTGGGTAGTCGCTGTTCACGATCACCATTTACCATGCTGTTGGGGATTTGTTTCAGGAGGCCACGCTCCAGCTTGTCGCGCATATCCCTAACCCTCAACCCCTCATCCAGCAGTTTTTTGGCAGCAAGTTCGCAGGCCTTGCCCAACCCAATGATGTAGGGAACGTTTTCGGTACCGCCGCGGCGGCCCTCCTCCTGATGACCACCAATGACAAAGGGAGAAAAGCGAGTACCCCGCCGGACATACAAAACTCCAATTCCTTTGGGAGCATGGAGCTTGTGACCCGAGAGGCTTAGCATATCTATTTGGCTCTTGGCCATATTCATGGGTATTTTGCCAACCGCCTGGACTGCATCTGTGTGAAAAATGACTCCCCTGCTCTTGGCCAAGTCTGCTATCTCCTCCACTGGAAAAAGAACCCCGGTCTCATTATTGGCCCACATCACGCTGACTATGGCGGTGTCTTCCGTTATTGCCCCGGCCACATCTTCCATGGAGAGCAGACCATTACGGTCCACCGGTAGTTCAGTGACCCGGTAGCCCTCACGCTTTAAAAATCCCACCAAGTTCTTCACCGCAGGATGCTCCACCCTGGTGGTGACCACATGTCTTTTATCCGGATTGGACTGCAGTGCACTCAATATGGCGGTGTTATCGCTCTCCGTTCCGCAACTGGTAAAGATGATCTCTTCCGGCTGTGCCCCGAGAAGACCGGCCACCCGCTCCCGCGCCTCCTCCACTTTTCTCTGCACCTGGCCACCAAAAAAGTGCATGCTCGATGGATTACCATAGAGGTCGGAGAAATAGGGACTCATCTCCTCCACTACTTCGGGAGCTACCCTGGTGGTGGCATTGTTATCCATATAAATGATTTTCATTGGATAACCTCCTCAACCACCAGGGTATCAGTGACAAGCTCGCGCAACTTGCTCTCCACATAGTGTTTTAAAGTAATATCCGAGGCCACGCAGGTGGCGCAAGCTCCTCTAAGGGACACCAGCACCCTGTCACCAATAATGTCCACCAGTTCAATACTGCCGCCGTCCTTGGCTAGCGAAGGCTGAATCTCCCGCTCCAGGGTTTCCTCGATAAGCTTCATTTTCTGAATATTGGTTAGCCGCGGCTT
>CAYFXH010000088.1:3315-8007 GCA_964346905.1 uncultured Desulfobacteraceae bacterium
GCCCCTGCCTGGCCCAATATCAGCTGCAGCATACCTTCTATACGCTCGTGGCAAGCTCCACAACCGCCGCCCGCCTTGGTATAGTCGGTCACCTGTTCCAGGGTAGTTAGTGTGTTGTGGACAATGGCGTCCTCTATCTCCCTCTCCGTCACCCCAAAGCACTCACAGACAATCTCCGAGTCTTCCTTGGGAAGCTTCTGCCCCCGGTAATCGGCTATGGCAGCTCGCAGAGCCTCCTGCCCCATCACCGAGCAATGCATCTTCTTGTCGGGCAACCCCCCCAAATATTCCACAATGTCCTGGTTGGTAATCTTCTCGGCCTCTTCCAAAGTTTTCCCCACGACCATCTCGGTGAGGGCAGAAGAAGAGGCAATGGCACTGGCACAGCCAAACGTCTGAAACTTAGCTTCAGAAATTCGTCCTTCACCATCAAGCTTGAAGGTAAGCTTGAGGGCATCTCCACAGGCGAGGGAGCCCACTTCGCCCACGCCATCAGCGTCCTCAACCTCCCCAACATTCTTTGGGTGGTTAAACAGTTCTTTTACTTTTTCCGTGTATACCCACATGAAGGAACCTCCAACATGAATTGTAGAGGATCCAGTCTGATTTAACCTTCGCCGGTTATCCTCTTGTGCATAAAAACACCAACTTTAATGTAACTCTACTCGTATAATAGATCAAGTGGTTAAAGGAGATTAGGAATTTCCCAAAAACAGACGAGAACAGACGGGAAAATCTACGAAAAAACGGAGCTGAAGCAGAGAGAATCTGAAACTGACCATTCTCTCTTCCTGGCCGAGCTGACAAGGGAAGCTTTGGAGCAAAATGCATCCGGAGCATCCGGTTGCTACCACCGAGACCAGCGTGTCTCTTCTTTCGCTACGAGGCTCTCACTGGCTCATGAAGCTCAATGCTGAACCACTAGAAAAAAAGTGAAATTTTTGTGCACGGATGTTCATTGACAGAGCTTCTCTCTGTCGGTTATCTTGGCAGGAACCAGGCACCATGGCCCGCTGAGTGACCAATGACTCATGACACCGGCAGCAAAAGAAAGTTTCCCGCATATGGCGGGATCTTTCTTGAACCCCATCAGATAAAGTACGAAGAGATTGACCCACCCCTCAGACGGTTAATTCGTCTTATGAACTCTCAGCCCTGGATCAGAACGTACGGCAGCTGTGCCGGCCACGCTCACCATAGACAACCCCCAGAAGATGAACATCAATTTTTCCTAGGGATTTTCCTTGAAGGTGGGTATGGAGCGGCAAATCGGTTGCAATCCTGGGTGGACGAGGCCAATCGACTCAATGGGTCCACGGGCTTGCGTGTGGGAGTGGAAAGCGTCCTTAAGCACCCGTTTGGTCAAGGCAGTGTTGCTGGCTGGTGTGCTTACCGAGTTGCTATCCATGAAATCCGCGAGGGGAAAGTTCCTCGGCGGCCACAAATCTACCTGCGTATGATCAAATGTTTGGAGTCGGCCTGGAAGGAACTCTGGCCTGAATCTGCCAATCCGCTTCTGTAGATTGGCAGAGTGGATACAAGACACTACGAAAAACGTAATGATGAAGAAAGCAAATGAGGAATGTGCCACCTGTGCACAATGTCAGGTACGGATACGTATCGAAGGGGCAGCAAGCTAAAAAGTAACCCGGCAATATGTCAACAAAGCTACCATTGCAGAGTTTGCCATCCCAATGGATCATGGGAATGCATGAGGCATGATGGAAGCCCCTTGTTAATCATGTAGGTCTTATGCGCCGGGTTAATAGGGAGTTCATTCCTTTTCGGGTTCTTCCCCTCCTCGGTTGATGTCTTTGGATTTAAGGTTGTCTGAAACCAGAGCGGAGATAACTTCGCGGTCCTCATCAGACATCTTGAAGAATCGAATGCCCATGCCACGGGGCTGAGCTTCGTCGTCAGGACCAGAAACGTTTGCCCACACCACTTCCGCTAAGGCTTTGATACGGGGACTCAGGGGGGAGACACTGATAGTCATTTCAAAGAATTCCCCGGGCTTTAGAGGGTTCTGACAACAGATAAATAGTCCCTCTACGCTAATATCTCTCGTTAGGCCAACCATGAATTGCCGATTGGTTTGCACTGTGACGGGATAGAGAATTTTCGCTCGGGGATATCGGCGTCTTTCGGTGTGAACAGCCATTTGGTGCCCCTTTTTTCTGGAATGGTTTGCCTTTTTTGCGCCGGTTACTTCTGAAATAGTGGGGTTGCTTTAAGCAAATATCCCGGGTAAGCAATTTACCAGAAACAACTCGTTCTTGGAAGCGAGAAACAAAACCCTCCCTCCAACATCGGGCAGAGTGTATGCCACGATGTTGCCGACGAGAGAACAATGATTTTGATTTTATGTCAAGCTGGAAAGGAGCTGAAGGTCACCGGCAGCAATCTTGGTGAATTGGACTCCCACGCCAGGTGAAGAGAAATCGTCAGAGCGTCTGCGGTGACTTGTCCAAGCCACTTCAGCGGTAACCATTAGAAATCTCCTAGAGGTGGGCGGCTTGATGACTATACGAAACGATTCATCCTCCAAAGGGTCCGTGAGGGAGTAGAGGAATGCGCCACCGGGGCTGATATTTTTCGCTTCTCCTGTCAGTATGCGCTGTGGGGTTAACAGAACTACAGGCCAGTTGACATCGGTCCGAGTGAACTGACGTTTTTCTTGCTGAGTAGACATATTTCAATTCCTCTTTCACTCTCTTGCCTGCGCGCAGGATATTGTCCCAAGCAGTCCATTCCTTTTAGTGGTCCTCAGTTACTTTGCATTGGTGGCACTTACATGGGTAGGGCAAGATCAGCTCTACCCGCAAAGTGCCTGGAATGTAATGTGCCGAACGTGGAGGCAGTGAGAAAAATGTCGCAGAGACCTGACCACTGCCAAGGGAAGAGGAAGGATATCCTCACTACGGAACAAATTACCACAAAAGAGATCTCTTTTGTCAATAGGGAAAACCACCATTTTGCGCTACAAAATGGGTGGAGAAAAAGCCCCATCGCCCGTGTTTCTCCCTGACTGGCCTGTCGGGACGGGCGATGGGGTAGGGGAAAAGAGGTTCAAGACAAGAGATGAATTTTCACCTCTTGTCTCATAGTAACGACAACGGGGCAAGTACTTCAATAAGGTAAAGCTAGTATTTTTTTCCCATGAACTACGTAGGTATTTTTCTTACTCTAGCTGATGAGCAGCGTAGTTATGGGGTCAAACTTTGACTATTGCTAACATCCTGAGTTGCAACTGGTGATTAGTAAAGGTTGATCCCGTAAGTCACTCAGTATTTCGAAAAAATTAAACTAATAGGATTGAAGGGTTGGTTGCATGGAAAATCACTTGACATGCAGAAAGGCCTAGGTTAGTAAGAGGGGTCCGATAAATGTGTGATAGGAGTCACCTCGGGGGCGTAGTTCAGTTTGGTTAGAACGTCCCGTCGCACCCGACGGGAAGACCGCCAGTTTGAGTTCATCGGGGGCGTAGTTCAGTTTGGTTAGAACGCCGGCCTGTCACGCCGGAGGCCGCCGGTTCGAGTCCGGTCGTCCCCGCCAGCATTTAATAAGAGCCTGTCGTGAAAGCAGACAGGCTTTTTTGCTATGGCATACTTTGTCTACATTCTTAGAAGCCTCGCAGACGATAGCTATTACATCGGCCACACCCATGACTTAGGCTCGAGGCTCATGCATCACAATCAGAGGAGGGTCAAATACTCGAAGGGTAAGCGACCGTGGAAATTGGTCTATTTTGAAAAGTATGCTGACAGATCTGACGCAATGATAAGAGAACAAGAGATCAAAGAACGAAAGAGCAGGAGATTCATTGATTGTCTAGTTAGAGCGTCCCGTCAGTCCTGACGGGAAGGCCGCCCCGTCACGAGTGACGGGGTCGTCCCCGCCAGATTTCAAAGCCCGTCTATAAAGGTGACGGGCTTTTTAATTTTGTCAAGTGATTTTCCAGATACTCCACTTTCATCTCTATTCCCTTGATATTCCCAGAAAAACCAAGTATACCTAACACACCATCTCCAACAAAGAGTGAAATTCATGCAGCCGACTGTTATTAGCCGCGACAGGCACACTGTCTCTAGGAAGAAGATGAGCCAGGAGGTTCTCAAGGTGCTCTACCGGCTTCATCGAACAGGACACCTTGCCTATCTTTGTGGCGGTGGAGTGCGCGATCTTTTGTTGGGGCGGGATATTGACGATTTCGACGTTGCCACTGATGCTGAACCCAAAAGACTGCAAGAGGTTTTTGGAAATTGCCGCCTCATAGGTCGCCGTTTCCGTATTGCCCACATCATGTTCAAGGGCGGCAAGATCATCGAGGTTTCCACCTTTCGTAAGGAAGGAGAGGAGGAGAAAGCAGGGCAAGATCACGATAGCCTGCTTATCAAGCGCGACAACACCTTTGGCTCTCCGGCCGAGGATGCTTTTCGTCGCGACTTCACAATAAATGCGCTTTACTACAACGTTGCTGACTTCAGCATCATTGACTATGTGGGTGGTAGAGCAGACCTTCAGGCCCGTATTATCCGCTGCATTGGCGACGCCAACATCCGCTTTCAAGAAGACCCCATTCGCATCCTGCGTGGCATTCGTCTGGCGGCAGCTCTTGATTTTCAGGTGGAGGAATCCACCTGGGAAGCCATGAAGAGTCAGCGGCATCACCTTCTGGAGCGACCCGACCTT
>CAYFXH010000088.1:8017-19230 GCA_964346905.1 uncultured Desulfobacteraceae bacterium
GAGTGCCCGGTCTCGCGTATCCGCGAGGAAATCATAAAAATCCTTCGCCGTAACAGTACCCGTAAGGGTTTCGAGTTGCTCGCCAGTGCGGGGGGTCTGAAACTCCTTTTTCCCAGGTTAGATCAATTTCGATTATCCTTTAATGACAGCGAGCCCACTTCGGCTAATCCCCTCTGGCAACACCTTGCCGTACTTGACCATCTCCGCACCAAGGGAAGAGAGTTGAGCGACCCACTACTTCTGGCCACCCTGACAACTGCTCCTGTACTGGCCCTTATGGAGACCTTACCTCCTGGTCACGATGTGGGTAAGTCGCTGCACCAGTACCTGGAGGAAAACTTCAAACCGCTGGCCATTCCTCGGATCGTGCGCACACATGTCCATCTTCTCCACTTGGCTCTCCGCCATATGCTGGCTCCGAAAAAGAAAAAGAGGCGTCGCAGCTTGCGACGCAGCCCATTATTTGCTGATGCCCTAAAGCTTCTTGAAATTCATTGTCTGGCCACAGAGCAGCATCGGTCCGCTCTGCACCGTTGGCAGCGGTCCCCCATGAAGCGGGGAGGCCTTCGAACAAAACGATTGGGGTCATTTTAGAGAGGATATTATGAAGAAAACTGGCGTCTTTTATCATCCGAGCTTCAGCCGTAGGAGTTACCTTACTCGTGGAGCCCGGCTGGAAGACTTTCCAGGTGCGATCGACCATCTACTCGCCCGTGATAATGTTGTTCTCTTTGAATCGCCGCACATCGAGGAAGAGTGGATACTTAAGGTACACACCCCGGAGCTTATCCGCGGGGTTGAGTCCGATCCTCTCTGTTCCACCGCTTGGCACTCTGTGGGGGGGGTGGTTTTAGCCGGGGAAAAGATCTGCACCGGGGAAATCTACAATGGTTTTGCCCTTATTGGTGCAGGAGGACATCATTCCGGTCGTGACTACTTCGGGGGATTCTGCTGTTTCAATGACGTGGTTATCACCATCACGTATCTGCGCGAGATACATAACGTCCAGCGCTTCGCCATCTTAGATACAGATGCTCACCACGGCGACGGTACTCGCGACCTGCTCAGAAATGATCCTGATGTGCTTCACGTCTGCTTCTGTAGCATGGAAACTTGTTCAGATGACGGTACTAAGGTGGACGTCCCCGCCCCGGGTGGCTTTTGGGGAAGGTGGGGAAAAACGGATACCAATGTGGATGAGATGTACGCCAATAAGGTAGTGGAAGAGTTTCGTCCCCGTGTCGTCGATTTCAAACCAGACTTGATCTTCTGGTATTTCGGTTTTGATACCCACCGGGGCGATTATGGCAGCCTGGGTCTCAGTAAGCGTTGCTATCTAGACATTGCCCACTTCATGCGAGAGACCGCAGACGAGGTTGCCGATGGCCGTCTTGAGGTGGTCTTAGGTGGTGGTTCCCGCACTGACCTCGCCACCGCTCTTATCCCGCCAATTATAGAAGTCCTTGCCGATTTCGCCTAGCGTAGAGCGCTAAGCACCGAGCTACAAGACAGTAAACGGTAAATGGTCAAAACCCTTGCTGAACCATCAGTTAATCCGTTGACCGTTCACTGTTTACCAAAACGCTATGCGCTATGCTCTTTGCTCCATGCTTGGGCTGAAAGCCCAATCCTGCACGATTTTTGCATTATTAGACCGCGACTCTTATTGCTCCAAGAAATGGGGCTAAAGAGGCTGTCCGACCACCGTTCAAGGCACCTAATTGTCATGCTGAGCCCTTCGAGGGGCTCAGGATAAACTCAGCCAAGAATAGCATCAACCCAGATACAGAAGCATTCGAGATTCTTCGGCAGGGCATGACATTGTCGGACAGCCTTGAAAAGGTTTTTTGGACTTTCCTGTTTGTTGGACAGACAAAATGAGAAGTGGAGATTACCTGTGAAGATTCCGGAACTGTGCAAGACCTGTAAATATGTGACGATTCTGTCCCACGGAGTTCGCTGCCGAAAAAGAGTGCGAGTCCGCTACGTTCGGGGCAGACTTGTCTGTTCCAAGTATCGCATGTCAAAACGCGCTCGACCAGACTTCTATCTTGGCTAACGGTGCAGCCCTATCTTCCATTAAAGCTGCAGGTATTCGCCTGGAATTGGCTCCTTGTACCTACCCGAGCTTTCCCGCCGTAACCATGTAGATGACCGTCTCCTCTTCGCCGTCCACCCCCAGAAGTTCATTGAGTTCATTATCATAGAACGCACCAATGGGGCAGGAGCCAAGCCCCAGAGCGGTTGCTGCCAGCTGTACGTTCTGACAGACGTGTCCTAAATCCATGGCAATATACCTGACCGCACGTTCGCGGTACTTCACCATACACCTGAGCATCATGGCGGTCCAGATAATTACAACTGCAGCTTTGCGTACCACGGGCTGCCCCAGGCTGGCTGCTGTGATCTGCTGATTGAAATTGCCTTCCTGTAAACATTCCAATGCGAATTCAGCCACATCAAAATGGTAAATCCCCTGAGGCACACCTTCCACTCGGTCAACGTAGATATAGTTTTCAAAAGGATAGAGGGCACCAGCCGAGGGTGCGGTTCTCAGCAAATACATTCCAGCCCGAGCTGTCACCCCCTGGGCTGCCCACAGCAGCTTGGCGAGTTCCTGACCGCTGAGTGGATCCTGAGAGGTGTTGCGCTCCGATCTCCGTTTGGCCAGACATTCCCAGAGATTGGCAGGTTCAGTGAGATCTGGCTGCGGTAACTGTACCCGCTCAGCATCACGATACGTCTTGAAGCGTTCAGGTGAAGGAATGGAACCCAGATCGTCCCTGGGAGATCGTTCCCGATAATACTTGGTTTCCTGCACGTAGCGAAAGGCTAACCCCTTTTTGTATTTTGCCACGATAATCTCCTTTTCACGTCGTTGAGCATCTGTTAATCCCACAAAGCCTTTTTAGGGATTCCTATCCCAATGCTATACTGTCCGTTGTCAGTTGTCCGTTGTCCGTTGTATCACAGTTCGTTCACCGCTTGGGGCTTGAAGCGTAGCGCGTAGAGTTTTTGCTTTGACCCTATGCTCCATGCTCTATGCCATCCCACATCCCACATCACTTAACGCGAAAATGCCTGCTTCACCAGCTGTTCCAGAAACCGGGGGTACTGTGGATCGAGAATGCGCACCCGTGGTTGCCCATCTTCGGTTGCCACCAGTTGCAAGTCGCCCTGAGCCATCCACTGGATACATTGGGTGTAGAGAAGATACTCGAGCTGAAGTCCCCTTTTACGCGTCTCGTCTACCGTGTCTTCTGGCCAGATAGGATACATGGCCTGGGCAATAATGGGGCCGGTGTCTTCACCCTCATCTACGAAATGGACGGTGATACCGCCGAACCTGCAGCCGTAAGCGAAGGTGTCTTCATAGCCACGAGTACCGGGAAAAGCTGGTAGAAGCGCCGGGTGGATGTTCATGATCCTGTAGAGGTCTTCCGTATTGTAATGGTCAATAAAATAGGGCGAGATCAGCCTCATGAAACCTGCAAGACAAATAAGGTCAGGATGAAAGGGCTCCAATAGTCCAATGATTTCCTGCTCCGCCAGGACCAATCGTGCCAAACGATCCCTGATTTGCTCTTGCGAAACATTGGCATAGATACGCTGCCGATTTATCACCTCCGCAAATTCTTCCGGAAGAGTGCTTTCATGAATCTCTGGAAGTAGCTTCTTGCCATAGTTCCTATAGTCCACAACCGCAGTGGAAATGCCATGCTTTTGAGCACGAACCAGGCCATATGCGTCTGGGTTGTTGCTCACCACCAGAGCGATCTCGGCCTCAAGTTTGCCAGCCTCGATACCATCGATCATGGCCTGCAGATTACTGCCGCCTCCGGAGATCAGCACTGCCAGCTTTAGCTTTTTGATTCTCTCCTTCACCTTGTCACACCTCACATGCGTTGTAGGCTGCTGAAAGAGTCTCGACCAATGTCATTCTGAGCCCTTCGATTTACTCAGGATAAACTCAGCGAAGAATCTCGGAGTTTGTAATTTCAACGCCGTACGAGATTCTTCGTCGCTTGCCGCTCCTCAGAATGACGTATTCGGAGACTTAATAAGCAGCCTGCTTGTGACGTTTTCCTAAACACCCTGACAGGAGCAGAATAGCAAAGATGGTAGTGTTAATGGAATTTTTTTTGAAGAATTGGGGTCAAATCTTTACTCTTGACATTTAACCCCTTCTCTATAAACCAAGGTGAACTGAATGTGTCAGAGACAAATGGGTTCACTTCAAATGTCAAGAGTAAAGATTTGACCCCAATTTTACAACTCGCCATTGAGACTAACTGTTGCTATAATCCAGCTATTAGCGAGAAGTACTTCGTCGCCACCATCAGCCTCAACTGTGTCGTGATAATAAGGACGAGGAGTTGGTTATGGTCATGTGGTTCTATGATGACGCCGGGGAAATGGAACAGTACCAGGATTTTAAGAAGGAGGTCCGTCGGCTGGAAAAAGAGTACCTTGAGCTCCGGGTGCTCCTGAGCGATGCCGAGGAATCTCTTCGAGCCGATCCTGAGAGTGAATATCTCCAAGCAAAGATTGCGTATCTCAAGAAAAGGTTGAGGGAGTTGGAGAAAAAGGGGCCCCGACTCGCATCTGACGTCCCTTTGGAGATAGCCCTTTGGACACCGCCCCACGGCTGATAGGAAAGCAGACTGGCCAGCTTGAGTTTTTTATGTTGCCATCACGTTCGTAGTATCCCTGTTTTTTCTTTCAGTTAAAGTGTAGGGTGGGCACTGCCCACCAGCAGACCCTCCACCGCCAAGGCTTCGGCGGACAAGTCGGTGAACTATACCCACCCTACGTCTTTTAGAAAAGACCTAGATATGCCTGGCGGATCAGCCTAAGATGGGCTTTGGTATGCTCCAATCAGATGATTCCGAGGCCGCAATTTTGCAATGGAAAGCACACTAGATTGTTATAGATTGGTTAAGTAGGATAAGATTAAAAGAAATTGCCGATGGGCAATGATTCGTAGATCTCCCAGTCTCCCTGGGACCGTGGTTCAGTTTTAAGCGTTGTAAGAAGTTATCTGGTTATTACATCTGGAGCAAAAGTAGTCTCCTGATTCTACGGTATCGTTGGATAGTGTGTCTGTGAAACCTCGCCTTGCGGTGTCGGTTTCCTCCCAGGTGAGACACGTTCTACAAACGGTCTCATCTCCAACCTCAACTGCGGCAAAACGCTCTGACATTGTTTAAATCCTCCTTTCTTTGATGCTTCTGTTTTCATCGAAAAAGATATCGTGTGGAGAGTGGAAGGTTTTTCGGGCGGGGGTAACCCCGCCGCACAGTTTAGGTGTCACGCCTCAGAGGGCCAGTGCTGTGAATGTGAAGTCTAGCACAATACTTTTATTTATGCAACGATAAACGACTTTAATTATATTTGTGCACCTACTTCAATCCTCACATTGTGGCAGGGAAATATGTAGTGGATTTACCTGGATGAGGGTTAGGAAAACGGCAACTGGGACTCAGCTTCCCTATTGAGTGCATCTATAGTAAACTCCTACATTATTGTCGTGATTATCTCCGGTCCATCTGTCACGACCTACTAATGCTAATCATAGCTCGCCTACCTAAAGGCTACGAATACGACTATGGACACCTTAAGCGACAAAGCCTTAGAACTGGCCTTGAATTCTCTCGACTGGATGGACGATGCAATTCAGAAATTCACCTCATTGGAATCTCTGCCTGACCCGATAGACTGCAAACCTGGATGCCACTACTGTTGCTTTAATCAGCCGATGGTGACGCCTCCGGAGGCTCTACTTGTTGGCCATCATGTAGAGCACACATTCACGCGTCAGGAAAAGCTAGAGTTGGTCAACAGAATAAAGAAGATTTTTGCAGTAACGCGAGCAAGAAAACCAGATGAAATAGTAATGATGAGATATGAGTTGCCTTGCGTTTTCCTGAGGAATGGGATGTGCTCCATTTATAAGGTTAGGCCCGCTATCTGTAGAGCTTGCAGTTCGACGAGTGCAGAGCACTGCAAAATGGTTTTTGAGACTAGAGATCATATGGCCAGACTACGTTGTTATTCACATATACGTGAAATACTTCAGACTGCCCATACAGGACTAATAAATAGTTGTCAGGAGATGAGATGTCAGTCTGATCTCATGCCTATTGCTGATGCTGTAAGAGACTATCTTGAACATTCGAGGCCAATTGAAGCTTGGATAGAAGGCGAAACAGTTTTTCATCTCCGGGAAAATTATGATTTACCTGCTGCGAGAAGCTTGGGAGAAGACCAACCAGTCTCGTCTTCACCTTGGCTGGAGTCTGTACTGAGAAAGGATCGCTCTTAGACTGAAAAACGTTGCGGAGACTTAAAGAACCGCTGCACCGACAAAGACCGAACTTTGGAGTTGCACTCCTGTGGCAGCCATTTTCCTGAAAGGTTTAGAAAGATTGAAAAGCTCTTGACTGCCGATTGGGGAAATAAGGCTGGCAAACCACTTGCAGTCGAGGAGTTGTTGGAAATCGGTAAAGAAGCATTTGAGCCCTTGTTTCATAAATCATCCCTCGGCCCAATACCAGAGTACCTGAAACATCATACGTCAGTGCATGGTTGTATTGCTAAATATGAGCAAAAGCTTGAAGAACTTGAACGTTGGAAAGTTTACACGCTGAACTTGTGGTTGCAAGATAAAGTTGAAAAGAAGTGGTGTACTGCAGAGACGGTGTATGAACTGTGTAGAGGAAAGAGAGAACCTCGTGCTCCCGAGAAGTATTGGTTTAAGTTGTCTGAAGACAAGAGCCAAACATGTCCGGCAAAATCAGTAGCTGAGCAGTACTTCAAGTTGAGGGGGCAGCAGTCTCGCGGTGCTCCTACAGTTCTGTTCTCTATGGAAAGGGGGAAATTGGTGACGCAGGCAAAGCCAGGTGATAGAGTTAGAGTTCACTATACCGGAACCTTGGAAGATGGTACAGTTTTTAGCTCTACATATGAGGAGGACGAGCCATTTGAATTTACTATTGGAGAGGAAGGTGTACTGCCAAGTTTTAAGAATGCCGTAGTTGGAATGAAAGAAGGAGATACAAAGACTATTTTAGTTTCTCCAGAAGATGGTTATGGTCAGCACAGAGAAGAACTTGTGTATGTACTGGAAAGGGCGCAGGCCCCGGCCGAACTTGAGCTGGAATTAGGCAAGAGGCTACAAATTCGCTTACGCGAAGGGAAAATGATGATTGCAACTATACGGAGAATTACTGAGGACAGTATCACACTTGATGCAAACGACCCACTTGCAGGAAGAACTCTTAAATTTGAAATAGAGCTTGTCAAAATACTCTAGATCGTAGTTGGCTAAAATGTACTAGCTACGCTGAAATCTGCCGCCTATCTCTCTTCCTCTTCAAGTAGGTTATGAGTTCCACATTCTGGAAAGGGGAGGCTTCCCAAAGGTCCCTCAATGCACGTCAAGGTCTACGTCATGACTCATGCAATCCCAAGCACTATCAGGATCACATTCCTGGCAATGGTAGTGCTCACTGTAAATAAGTCTGTGTTTATAATGAACTGCTTCCTCTAAACGGACCTGGACTCCACAGTGCGCACAATGAACATATTTCTTGTCCCTTCTCGTCATAATACTGTCCCTATAGATTTAACCATGATTGAGCTTTAGGTGTAGTTGCCAAGATTTGACCAGACACCCATATGCAAGGAGGTTCGTCCTCGTCAGACATAGACCCATTCACACGATGATTCTCGGGTCGAATAAACTCGTCCTCAATAGATGGTGGCGACAACAGGAATGTAGGAAGTATGAGATATGGACTCCGAGCAAAAGGGCTAATCGGTGAAGTCATCTTCCAAAAGTTCTAGGTTTGGTCCTAATCATTAGTTTCTTGAAACACCCTTGGCACAATTTGGGAGGTCCAGCAGGATCATATCCGTGCTCCTTTTTGATAGCTGCTCTCACTTTCTCCTCTGCTTCACGCGAGAATCCCGAGACCCTGTGAATATGATAGAATCCATGAGACTCATCGAAATTCTCATTGCAATAGTCACAAACTTCAAGGTCCTCAACATTGACCATGATAAATCCCTTTTTTCGTGGTGCTCATTTACCGGTGTACGCTTCCCTCGCCTGTCTACGGTTTTGTTGCACGCTTATATCCGCGAGAATAATCAAGCTCACCCCTTCCGCCGGACAAGCTTCTCCCGTTGTGGGATTCATTTCACTCTTCGCGTTCCTTGGGCTTGTGCATGGGCAACCCATAAACAGTATCAAGGTAATATTCACAGTTTTCAGGACCTAATTCTTCCACCTCGCGCCGGAATTTTTTGCAAATCTCCAAGCCCTTCTCTTTAGCGCCCTCGGGAAAACCTTCCTCATCTGACACGTAACGCTTCTCAAGCTCGTCGAGCTTTTTCATAAACTCTTCATAACTGATTTCCTCTAGCGCCATATATACTCCCTTATCTCCTATTGCGTGGTCGGCGTTCGTTTATTGTTTGAGGCTGCAAAAGCTCTGGTAACCTACATTGATAAAGAACATGTGTTTGACAAAACCGCGAGCATGGGATGTGGGGTATGAGATGTGAGATATGAGATAATACAACTGGATCCCAGATCGCACATCTCACATCCCACATCGATTGTTCCAGAGCCTGGTCCTCTGGCTCCGATTTCTTTACTACTCATCCTGTTTTGTCTGTTCCTGATGCTTGTCAATTTCAGTCTTGAATCTATCCATGAACTCCTTCTTAAAGGGTTGTATCTCCATGGCCTCGTCATATTTGCCCATAAAGTACAGGGCCATGCCCTTATACACCTGGGCCTCCTCGATATCCGGTTTAATCCCCAGGGCTTCATCAAAGTATTTTAAACTCTCACTATATTTTTCAAGCCCCAGCAATGCATGGCCTTTGGCTGTAAGGGCGTGCACATTGTCGCCCTGCTTTGCCAGGATCTTATCGAGAATGTGGATAGACTCCTCGCACCGGCCCAGATCGGTTAGACAGAATGCCTTCAACTGGAGAGCTTCTAGGTCCTCTGGCTTCCGAGCCAGCTCTTTATCGCAGCAAAAAACGGCCTCTTCCAAAAGCCCCTTTTCAGCCAGTGCCGTCGCTCCTTCCATCCATGGGGTTTTGGCTTCGGGATCGACCTCTATGGCTTTCATTATCAGGCCTTCGTAGGTATCCTCGACCACCTGTCTGCCGACAGAAGCTATGGGCACGCCATGGCCGGGCATCACAATTTCAATGTCCTTCTTGAGCAACGATCTGAGACCAAACAAATAGTAGTCCAGCCTGCCACCTGCACCCTTGTCAACATCCCCCATGGCGTCGGGTAATACGGTGTCGCCGGTGATGGCCGTTTTACTCGGACCGTGATACAAACATATGCCGTCAATAGTATGACCGGGCGTGTGAACCACTTCCCAGTCGAAACCGCTAAGTTCAAGGGTTTCCCCACCCCTTACTTCGGTCAGAGGAAACCCAGCCTCTTTGATCAATTTCTTGAACTCAGTGGGGCCCGCCTCGTGGATTATTACCTCCACCTCTTTCTTTTCCATGATGGGAGGAAATCTCAGGAACTCAAACGTCCCCATGCAATGGTCCCGATGTCCGTGGGTTACAACAATCTTCTTGATATCCAGTGGATTGAACCCAAATTTGACCAGATCCGCGAATGCTGTGTAGTCATTGCCAGGATCCACAATCGTTAGATAATCCCCCGCGAAAAGGTAGACGTTACTCGAGAAATGATATCCGATCAAAAATATGCCGTTTTCAAAGACTGGATCTGACCTCTTCAAAATCTCGGTCATCGAGAGCCAGCCGGGGTGATCCGGTTCGTCAGGAGCTGGTAAGACACCTTCTTTGATCAGTCTCTCTGTTTCTTCTGGTGTGAGTTTCCTTTCTTCATCTATTGTGGTCATTTTCATTTCCTTTGGCTTGGATAGTTGTCTGAGATAAGATCCTTAATACTAGTCTAATCTGTGGGAATTCTCAAGTTTTCTTTCTGGTCAACTGGATGCTGGATGCTCGTTCGCAGATTTCGGATTCAGATAGTTTATCGCGACGCTCCTACAGGGCAATATCCTGGTGGGGCGGGCCTCCGTGCCCGCCAGTTGCATTTAGGCGGGCAGAGACGCCTGCCCTACTGGAAGATATTAGTCGCGGCTGGAAAGCCGCTCCCACGGTCACAAATTGCAGATTGTGGATTGCAGATTGTAGATTCCCTCTCCTCTCACTCAATAGACTGTATCGCAATACGTCACTTTCACTGGATTCCCCTTCGACTTGGCTAAGGGTGGTGAGTCCTTCGACTCTGCTCAGGACCGTGAGCCTGCCGAACGGCCTGTCCCACCGGAGAATATTAGTCGCGGCTGGAAAGCCGCTCCCACAGTTACAGATTTTAGATTGCAGTTTGTAGACTACAGATTAGGGAACTCCACAGTAACAGTCAGTTTAAGCTTAGTGCCTATTGAGTCAGTAAAGCGTTGCCCAGCATACATCAAAAATGAACAATAAAAATCCCCCCACCCCTGTTGAAAAGTTCAGGAGAGGGGGGATGAAAACTGAGTGATGGCGGGCACAGAGGCCCGCCTTCGGACTGATGGCAGGCACGGAGGCCTGCTCTACTGATCCTCTCCCCTCCAGGGGAGAGGGTAGTGATGGTATAGGTTTACGATGGCTATCCGATGTAATCCAGCACGTAGTCTAGCTTCAACTTGTTATCGGGCCAGAACTTCTTGCTCATCCGCTCTTCGCCGGGGTAGACGTCTTTACCGTCAATCTTCTCAATGGTCATCTCCAGGAAGTGCATTTCTGTGAGCTTGTACTTGGTGATCACATCAGACGGAAGTACAACGACAAGGCCGGTCTCCTTGGCGCACTCCCACTCAAACTTTTCATTGGGAGCTTCGACCTCTTTACCATCTTTGCCTGCGTAGATTTTTTGCAGCGTACCTGAGACCTTCGCCCCAGGCTTCATCTTAAACTCCTCGAAAAGCTCGTCGGATATGTGCCACCAAAGGGCTCTAGCCCCCAATGCGGCGTATCCTTTCACCAGCATGGGGTCAAAGCCGCAAACTACAACACGAGTTTTCTCTGGCATGCTCTACCTCCTTTTTTCTAAAACCGCTTTTCCAAAACCACAGCATAAGCTCGTCACAGGCAAACTCTGTGGGAGCGGCTTTCTAGCCGCGAATAATGCTCTCCCAAAATGCTGTAAACGT
>CAYFXH010000089.1:0-8732 GCA_964346905.1 uncultured Desulfobacteraceae bacterium
TAGATTGCAGATTTTAGATTTTAGATTTTAGATTGCAGATTTTAGATTTTAGATTGCAGATTTTAGATTGCAGATTGGAGACAGCCAAAACCGGCTCAACCGGCTAAACAGACTAGGCCAAATGAGAAATGAGAAATGATAAATGCGAAATGACGCTATGCGCTCTGCGCTTCGCGCTTTGCGGCGAAAAGGAGAAATGTGGTGCTGAAAAAAATCAAACTGCAAGATGCGGTGGGCAGCAAGCTGGCCCATGATATCACTGAGATTCGCCCCGGCGAGTTTAAGGGACCGGCTTTCCGTGAAGGTTACACCGTCTGCGATGAGGACATTTGCCATCTCCAGCGGCTGGGTAAAAACCAGCTCTACGTCATCGACCTCGCTGAAGACGAAATTCATGAGAACGAGGCAGCCACCATCATGGCCGAGGCCCTTGCTGGCGAGGGGATCGTCTGGAAAGATGAGCCGCGGGAGGGGAAAATTAGCCTCCTAGCCGGCCGTGATGGGCTGTTCTCGGTTAACACAGCAGCACTGGCCGCTTTCAATATGGTGGATGAGGTCATGTGCGCCACCCTCCACAACCACACCCTGGTAAAAGAGGGCGAACTGGTTGCCGGCACCAGAGCCATCCCCCTGGTCATGAAGCGTGCTCCCATTGAGCGGGCCGCGGCCATCGCCAACCAGAACGGCTCCGTACTTGCAGTGAAATCCCTACGAAGCGCGCGAGTAGGGTTGGTGATTACCGGTAATGAAGTCTACCACGGTCTGATCTCGGATCGGTTCGCACCAATTCTCACCGAAAAGGTTACAGCACTGGGCTCCGAGGTTGTCGGTCTGGACTTTGCCCCGGATGATTCAGAGATAATTGCCCAGGCGATCCGGACCCATTTAAACAAAGGCTGCGATCTCCTCCTGCTGAGTGGTGGGATGAGCGTGGACCCTGATGATGTCACCCGCCACGGGATCCGGCAGGCGGGAGCCACTGAATTTCACTATGGCGCCTCGGTCCTGCCCGGCTCCATGTTTCTGGTGGCCTATTTGGGCGAGGTACCGCTTCTGGGTGTTCCCGCCTGCGGTCTCTATCACCGGATCACGGTCCTGGATCTGGTGCTCCCCCGAATTCTCGCTGGAGAGCGGATAGGCAAGAAAGAACTATCATTTCTGGGCCACGGTGGCCTCTGCCGAGACTGTGCTGACTGCACTTACCCTCATTGTCCCTTTGGCAAATAAGCATGAGTAAGTGTTCATATCTCTCACAGAGCACACAGAGGCACAGAGAGCTAAATAAAACCAGAAATAGGATGAGCAGTGCTCATGAAAACAAGATCGCTCAAGAGTGCCGTGGGCAGCTCTTTAGGACAAGGCATTGGCCAGCCTATTCTTGTCCTTAAAGGCTGCCCACGGGTCCCGATGTCCTCTCATCGGGACCCCGCTGCGCCTGCTCCCTTGAGCGATCTTGGAGTCCCCAATTAGTAGCTGTTGGGGAGTACGCTGAGGAAATGAAAGAGCACAGGGAGCAAAACAATTAAATAGGAGGTCATTTTGATCTCCCAGCGAGCTCTCTGAAACTCTGAGAACTCAAAAATAATTAGTAGAAAGAAGGAGGAGGTAAGTTATTCATAGCGGAGATATCGCTTGAACGCTAAGTGGGGAGTGCTTGAGGGGCAGAAATAAGCTCGCTTATTCTGGCCATCAAGAGTTCCCCACGAGTCCCGATACCAGAGAATCGGGACTCCCCCATTTGGGGAGCATTCAAGCGATACAAGCATTTCCAACAGCTAATTTTTCTCTGAGGACTCTGTGGGCTCTAGCGATCCCGAGTCCCGCTGAAACGGGAAAGTGGAGCGGACGAGAGAATACTCAAGTCACTTACCTGAAAGGCGGACAATGACCAAGCTTCATGACGAATTCCACAGGCGGATTGACTACCTTCGTATCTCCATCACCGATCATTGCAACCTGAAGTGTTTGTACTGTACTCCACTGGGAGGGAGCTCCAAGCTTGCCCACTCCGAGATACTCTCCTACGAGGAGATCCGTAGGGTGGTGGAAGCTGCAATTCAGACCGGCATCTCAAAAGTGCGGATCACCGGTGGAGAACCCCTCATGAGAAGAGGGATGGTGAACCTCTGCCGGATGCTCGCCGATCTTGAGGGTCTGAACAGCCTCACGCTCACCACCAATGGTGTCCTCCTCGAAGAAGTGGCCCAGCCGCTTTTTCAGTCAGGAGTCCGCCGGGTAAATGTAAGCCTCGACACCCTGAGGCCTGGAAGATTCAAAAACATAACAGGTCACAATCTCCTTTCCCACGTTCTGGCCGGCATCCAGAAAGCCGATGAAGTGGGACTTCATCCCGTCAAGATAAACACGGTGGTGATGCGGGGCATAAACGAAGATGAGGTTGAAGATTTCGCCAGGCTCACCCTCGAGAAACCATACCATGTCAGATTCATAGAGTTCATGCCCACAAACGGCTTGCGGGATCATGAGTCGCTTTTTGTGCCGGTGGAAGAGATGGTGCACCTGGTCAATAGGATTGGAGAGCCATCTTTGGCTCCATCCCTTGACTCTTGCGGGCCGGCAAGGTTATGCGCGCTGCCTGGTGCCATGGGCAAGGTGGGTTTCATTGCTCCCTTGAGCTGGCATTTTTGCGACTCATGCAATCGGTTGAGACTTACAGCGGATGGAAGACTCAGGACCTGCCTGTTTTCCGAGGAAGAGATAGATGTGAAGGGTCCCTTGCGGGGTGGCGCCTCAATTGCAGAGTTGGCTGCTATCTTCAGGTATGGTGCTACGAAAAAACCCTGGGGGCACCATCTGCAAGGAACCGGCGGTCAATACAGCTCTGGGCGGGTTATGCGAGCGATCGGAGGATAATTGGCAGCACTGGCTCTCTTTTCTTATCCCCCCCAAATACCTGCCTAACTCTTGCATACCTCCTCACGCTTGATTGATGGGAGAAGCTCCACCATATCAGCGATCTCTGGTTCCTCTTCCAACCAGTGCTTCAGATTCCCCAAGAGAGTTGCAGCGTAGGGACTGCTGTTGCCATCCGCCAGGAAATAATCCACCCACAAACCACTCTTCTTGTACCTTACGAGACCAGCCTCCTCAAGAACTTTCAGATGTTTGGAGACGGTGGGTTGGGCCAGTTTAACTACCGCCTGGATTTCGCAAACACACATCACCCTGTATTGAAGCATCTTGAGAATCTTAACCCTGCTGGGGTCAGAGAGAGCTTTCATGACTTTTATAAGTTGCCTCATTGGAATATCCCTTTCTATCATTTACATTACATGAAAGATAACGATGAACTGGGTCTCTGTCAACATAATTCACAAACGAGAATTTCTCTGAAAATGTTCTGACCGGTTGAGGCCAACGGGCAGGCTCCTAAAAGGTTCGTCTTCCAATGGGCCTGAATTCTCCGCAAATGTGGACGGAGTCCTCCTTGCCTGACCATCGAGAAGGAATTTGGCCTGACCGGTTGGAGTGGTATTGTTTCACTCTCCCCTCCCCTTACCCAGAGCAAAGATTTTTTTCCCTACCACCAGGTGGCTGAGTACTGCAACACCTGGTGAAATCACCGTGCGGGGATGGGGATTTCACCAGATATCCACCAGCGGGAACACCATTACAATCTATAAGTTGTTGGTTTTCAAGTGTTTTCCCACTACTTATTGTTTGGCATACATATTGATATATATGCATTTTAGTATATTGTAGCACTGATTGACGCAGCCAAAACCTGCTTGGCACATGAGGCGAGGGAGATTCGTTTTCACCCCAGATTGATCAATGATTACGTGAAACAGCTGGCTTAGTGCTCACTGAGACCGGCTGTGGTTCATTGGGTTGCGTCGGTTATGATCGAGCTATTGGGGTGACGGTTATAGCCTCGCCTTAATAAAAGCATAAAACTATTCCCGGCACATACAAAGATTGAGACAATAACTCTTAAAAAGAAATTTGTAACCATAGAATTGCAACTTAGTGAGCATGCTTTATCCTGAACCGTCTTACCCTAGTCTTCGGGCTTCTCCTGTTTATGACCTGTTTTATACCGATTACATCCACAGTTGTTGCGCAACAGTTGTAGGTAATATTGCGAATTGGTATTCGAGGTAACTTATTAGACTGATCAACACTTTTAAACCGGACAAGCTGACTGAAAGGGGTCGTTGGAGATGCTGGTGCCACCAAAAAGATGTACCTTTTCCTTCTTTGTTTTTTCACTTTTCCTCTTTTTTTTGCTGCCCAATGGCGCTGATTCGGCTGACATAGGTAACTGTCTTTTGTGCCACAAGTATCCTGGCCTCAGCAGGATTGACCAAGAGGGCAACCTCAGGCTCCTGTTTATTAATGAAGCTACTTTTGCTAACAGTGTGCATGCCAGGGTCAAGTGCGAGAGTTGCCACACCGACATCAAAAAGATCCCCCATGACCCGGCTAAAAAGGTAGACTGCCTAACCCAATGCCATATCCAAGAACCTTCCAGTGAACAGAAATTCTCACACAAAGAAGTAGCCACATTCCTGGCTGAAAGTGTGCATGGTGAGTTTGACAAAGAAGGGAAACAAAAAAAATATCCTGAGGATCTTCCTACCTGTAAGAATTGTCACGACAATCCCCTCTACCGGCCGCTTTCATTCTATAAAAGGGTACGTCCCGGCATTTCCGACATTGCCCTGGGCAGATGCAGGGTTTGTCACAAAAGGGATGAGTTTGTTTTCAGGTTCTACAATCACATCACAACGAGATTACACAAAATTCGGAGTCCGAAAAATATTGCAGAAATGTGTGGTCGATGTCATGACAATCCTCAACTAGCCGCACGGCACAATCTTTCCACCAGGGCAGCATTTTCATACGGAGAAACCTATCACGGCAAGGCTGCTAGCTTCCTCGACGAGAGAATCCCTGATTGTCTTGACTGTCACGTCAACAGAGGCCAATCTGTCCACCAGATGCTCAAGCATACTGATCCTGCATCGGCAACATATGAAGCCAATAAAGGCGCAATCTGCGCTCATATGGACTGTCATCCAACTGCATCGCCAAATCTTGCCAAGTATAAAGTTCATGCCGAATTTGATCTGGAGCAAAGTCCTGCCCACTACTATTTCCGAGTATTCTTTATTACTCTCACCGGCGGTACCCTGTTGCCTTTGATGGGCATCATGTTTCTCGATCTAGTAAGAAGAATGTTCCCCAACGCCAGGCTAAAACGGAGAAAAAAATAAATGGAAAAATATCAGATGATCAAGATCAATGAGGGGAAAAAATACTTCTTTCGCTTTACCCTTCAGCAGAGAATACAGCACATTATCCTGGCAACCCTAGTTATTGTACTGGTATTAACCGGGATGCCGCTGAAGTTCCATGATGCTTTTTGGGCTCCCTATATTTACGCCATCTTTGGTGGCATCAAAATCGCGCCAATTGTTCATAAGACCGCCGGCGTAATCCTAATTGCATTATTTGTCTACCATCTCATCTATCTCTTTTATAACTTCTATAAGAGTCAGATAATTCCTCTTAAAAACAACAACGAATTAAGTCTGAGCAAGATTGTAAAACTAATCCTCACTCAACCCCTTGTGCCCAATGTTAAGGACGTGAAAGACATTGTCCAACTTTTGAAATATCTTCTCTTTCTTACGGACAAACAACCTGAGGGTGACAAATTTACCTGGAAAGAAAAATTTGATTACTGGGCACCATTCTGGGGCATTGCAATTATGGGTGTCTCAGGACTTGTTATGTGGCACAAAGAGCTGATTACAAAATTTGTCTCGGGAGAGATAATAAATTTTGTCTTAATTGCCCATAGTGACGAAGCTTTGCTGGCTGCGCTCTTCCTATTCATATGGCACTTGTACAATGTTCACTTCTCAACTTCTGTTTTTCCCATGGCGAAAGTATTTCTGACAGGCTATTTGCCTGAAGAGCATATGGTGGAAAAACATTACCAGCACTACAAGGAAATCATGATAACGGCAGGGCTAGAACATGAGATGCTTCCGCCACCCGGTCCCCATACATAAACCTCTGGAAAGGAAACTCTCCTCATGAAAAAATTGCCTACAAAACTCTACATCTCAGGGTTCATGATTCTGACCGTGTTTTTTATTGTCATCATCTGGAAAGTGACTTTCGGGCATCTCGTTCATGAACATTACTCCAGAAAAAATAGACTGGAAATTGAAATAATAAAAGAGAAACGAAAAGAAAAGGTAGATCCGCCCACTACATTTCAAGAAGCCATACTCGAACCCGAGGAGAGAGTGAAACATTACCTCGGATACAGGGTTCTGGAACAAAAATACCTAAAAGACCACTTCCACCATATCGACTTTGATTTTGCCCCTGACAAAACGTCTTACTGCATCAAATGCCACGGTGATATGCCCCACGATAAGATAAAGCAGTTGAGGGCATTTCAGAATATGCATGCATCTTTTATAGCCTGCCAGACCTGTCACGTAAGGCTTGAAAAGGGTGAAAAGACGGATGTATTCAAATGGTACGACAGAACCACGGGTGAGATCGTTGCAAGCCCTGTTCGGGAAGGAGTGGCTCCCGGGACCTATCAAGCCAAAATCCTACCGTTTCAACGCATTAATGGAATGGTTCAGAGAATTGACACTCAGGAGAGGATTGATTTCGCCCGAGAGTACCGGGAACAGGAAAAAAGACTTACAGATCTGCAAAAGGAAAAGGCAAAAAAAATAATCCATAAGATTGTAAGCAAGACACCAAATATATGTGAAGACTGCCACCAGAAAGAGGCTCCACTACTTGTGTTCGAGGACCTCGGATACTCGCAGAAACGAATTAACACCTTTGTAAGTACTGAAGTTGTCGGCATGATAAAGAACTACACCCAATTCTATATGCCGAGAATGCTTCATCCGGGTTTTGCGGACGAAGATTAGCAAAAAAGGAGTCTTGGAACTCGCCTTCTCACAGGAAGGATTTCCACTCACGATCGCTTCAGGGGAGAGCCTCCGTGCAAAGTAACAGCTTGTTTTTCATCAAGTCTTGTATGTTCACAGGGCTTTTCCTGATCTTGTCTTTTACCAGTGCATCTGCCCAAATAGTGTCTCAAGAATCGGGTCTGGTTCCTGACACGGAAAACTGCTTACTCTGTCACAGATATCCTAACATGGGAAGGTATGACAAAGCCGGTAGGAAGAAGATTTACTATATAAACGAGAAGCTCTACGCAGATTCCGTTCACGGCAAGTTACGGTGTAAAGGTTGCCATGTTGGACTCGATGAGATACCCCATAGCAATGTCAAAAAGGTTGATTGTTCCACGAATTGCCACATAAGAGAACCTTCCAAAGGAACCGACTTTTCACACACACCCATGGTTGAGAAATACCGGGCCAGCGTTCACGGTCTCGGAAAAGATAAAAAGCCCAAACCTTTTCCCGAAGATCTGCCAACCTGCAAGTACTGTCACGATAATCCAATGTACAGTCCCACTGATGGAATTTGGGGCAAAAGCGAGGCTTTATCCAATGAAACGATGGCCAGGTGCATAGGTTGCCATCCTTCATCCCAGTGGGCTAAGAAATTCTACTCGCATTTTATTCGTCGGATGAGGCGGAGAAGGAGCCAGGAAGAAATTATAGCGTTGTGTACGAGTTGTCATGAAGATCGAGAAAAAATGGCACGTCATGGTCTCGAGACCGTCGATACCTACAAAGATACCTATCACTGGGTCCAGGTAGAATATGGGGTTGAAAATGCTCCTGATTGTATCAGCTGCCATGTACCGGTGGGATATACCACCCATGATATCCGCCCGAGAACCGACCCCATTTCACCGATTAACATGACCAACAGAGTAAATACGTGCAGCAATCAGGGTGGTATGCAGTCATGTCATCCCAACGCCTCGGTTAAATTTGCCACCGGTAGGGTACATGCATATGGGGTGAAAGCAAAGATTATGGCGGCGCGAAACAAGGTAAGTTATACCGGTGATGATCAAGATATTTCCCTGGTTTTAAAGCGGGCTGAAAGAGATATTTCAGTGGAAGAAGTATTTCACTATAAGGTTCTAAACATAATTAAACTATTTTACAAACTATTGATTGCCGGGGTTATTGGTTTTATGTGTTTACATCAAACACTGGACTACATAGCCAGCAGAAGACATCTGAAATCCCGCTAATACCGTTTATTACCTTGTATGGATAGTGTCATGAAAAAAGCAGATGTAATTTCCGAAACGAAATCAATTGAAGAATTTTCTGGTGCGAGAAGATATTTTATCCGTCTGAATTTCAATGAAAGAGTTCAGCATATGGTTTTTCTGGTGTGCTTTTTTGTTTTGGTAATAACCGGATTTATGTTAAAACTTCCAGAAGATATTGTGGTGAAATTTGGCGAGGCGGGGGATGTGGTGTTTTTCTATCGCCGCATGTTACATCGCATTGCCGGTGTTATCATGATTCTCCTTTGCGTATATCATGTTTTCTACCTTCTCTTTAGGCCGGCCGGTCGCCGCTGGCTTGTTGATATGCTTCCTCGGTTCAAAGATGTAACGGACCTATTTGAAACGTTTCTCTATTACCTGCGACTCAGAGAAAAACCTCCTGAATATGACAGATTCTCTTACAAGCAGAAGCTAGAGTATGGCGCACTCATTGCCGGTGCCACCTTGATGGCCGTGACCGGTTTGCTTCTGCCGGGCGTTGCCCAGGCCGACCCGACGCGGG
>CAYFXH010000089.1:8742-14457 GCA_964346905.1 uncultured Desulfobacteraceae bacterium
CCGCTTTCGCAGCGACCGCCGTCGTAAGCGGAGCGGCAGCATACGAAGCTGGAAACCTCACCGGCGCGGCGCTCGGGCTCGAGTCCATCACCGGCCTTCCTCTGCGCGGATGGGTCGGGATCGGTACCGCCCTTGCGGGACTGCTTCTCTGGACCGAACAAATGTGGACGAAGTTTGTTTTGGATATTGCCGCCGTGGTACACGGGATGGAGGCCATTCTAGCCTGCCTGGCGATTATGATCTGGCATTTGTATGACGTTCATCTCAGACCTCGCAAGTTTCCCATCGATAACATGTGGATTACCGGGTTGATAGACGAAGAAGAGTTCCGAGAAGAGTTCCCTTTGCATTACAGAAAGATCATGGCTGATCCTGAACTCCAGAAAATTTTTATTCGCGGAGAGCATCGAGAGATAGCTGCATCAAGGGCTGTCTCAGCCAGTGAGCCCAGGTAAAGCTCATTGCACCGGTAGGTGAAAACAAGAAGGTTGCACCACAATGAGTAGGATCATCAAGCTTTTAAAAAGGTTCCCCTTTTTCTTGTTAAAAGTCTTGTATCTTCTGCCGTTTTTGCTCTTTGGTGCATGGCTGATCAAGCTGGTTTACTTTCCCCACGTGGAGGCCAGAAAAACAGTCGAGGCTCCTAAAATTGCCCCTGAGGCCGGTATTTTCAGGCAAATATTGCTGCAAAAAGAGCCTGCGCCTCGCGAGCATTTTCACATGGTGGACGAGTATGTTTCGCAACCGAGACATGGCCAGGCTGTCTGTTTGACGTGTCATGGAACCTATCCACACAGCAAAGAAGAAAAAGTCAGGTCTATTCTTAATTTTCATGGGGGCTTCATAGCCTGTTCCGTATGTCATGCCCGCGAAGAACCCGGTCGCAAACTCATTTATTTCCGTTGGGTTGACAATGACACCGGGGCCATATCCCGGCAAGTAAAAGGGGAATACGGTAAGTACTCAGCGCAGATCTTTCCGATACAGATGTTGGAGGGAGTCAGGACCCGAATCTTCAGGCCGGTCAGTGAGGAAGCGGCACAACAATTCTTGCTGTTTAAGGACCAATACACCCCGGATCAAATCGCACAGGCAAAAGCAAAGCTGCATGAACACATTTCAGCTAAACCGGTATTTTGCTCTGAATGCCACAGAAAAGACGGATATCTCAATTTTAAACATCTTGGGTTTCCCAAGCAGAGGATAGATCATCTAAACTCCACAGAAGTAGTTGGCATGGTAGAAAAGTATAAGAAGTTTTACCTCCCTTCCCAAATCGATTTCGGCCTAGAAAAATCGGTGGAGTAGGAGGGTTTGCTCCATACTGCAAAGCCAAGTAAGATCATTAACGGACAGTTTGTCGGCCAAATGATTAGACGTCTCTTTTTGATTTCACTGATCTTTACAGGCTATTTTTTGTCTCTTGGGACGAGTAGTTCCTTTGCCCTGGATGAGGGCGGCTGTCTCACCTGCCATCAGTACCCCGGACTTGTACGGCTGGAAAAAGCTAAATGGTTCAAGGTACTCCACATTGACGAAGAAAAGTATTTCAGCTCACCCCACGGCAAACTTCGTTGCAAGCAGTGCCATACCACGATCAAAAAGGTACCCCACACGGACGAAACCAGCACCGACTGTACCACTGAATGTCACCAGAAAGATGCTGAAAAAATTGCAAACTATCCCCTAGAGACGATCCACAAGAGTGAGCACTCTTACATTGTCAGCTTGAAGGACAATTCATCATGCAGAGTGTGCCATCCCATTTATCCCCATAGCGACAACAAACTCGTCAGAGCTTTTCTCAACATGCATACCGGATTTATGTTCTGTGAGGTCTGCCATATAAAAAGAGGTAAGGTCAATCATCTCGTTTACGACTGGGAGGACACCGAAAATGCGGATTTTAGCGGCGAACCTTTTGGGACTTACTATAATCCGCAAACAAACAAGGCCCATAGAGCTGAACATTTTATTTCGAGAATTGCCGCTTTTTCCATGGATAAAGACAAAAAGCTGGGTCTCATGAATATCCAAGATGTCGGCCAGGCAAATGAGTTCATTCTGACGGAAAAAACATTAAAAACCGAAGCCAAAAAGAAAAAATTAACATACTTTCACAGGGATATTGAAAGAAAAGAGATATCCGTGGCTTGCAATGAATGCCACTCTGCAAAAAGTATTCTGGATTTTGAAAAACTTGGATTTGACAAAAAAAAGACCAAAGATCTTATCTATTTAAATATTAAAGGGTTGGTTACTAAGTATAAAACTTTTTATTTTCCTGATCTGTTCGGCAATTAGTCTGTTGCCCCAATGAGCACATCATAAAACTCAAACTATGAGTTCGAGATATATTTGTCATTCAGATAAAGATTCCATTAAAAGTTACTCAATGGTATTGGGTAACTTCTATAAACCACCCTTTTTTTCTAGTCTCTTACTCCACATTATACTCGTAACGCTATTCACAGCTCCTGCATTCGGTATAAAACTCACCAACGTCGAGCTCCTTTTCGAAATTACCGACCAACTCAATATGCCCAGTGATGTTTCTGTATCCAAAAACGGCATGATATACGTAGTGGACGGTGTAAAAAACAAAATCAGAATCTTTAATAAACACGGCAAACTGGTATCTTCCTTCGGTAGAAAAGGTTCCAGAAACGGCGAATTCATGTTTCCATTGGGAATAGATATCGACAATTCCGGCAAGGTCTATATCGCCGACTCCGGGAATCAAAGAGTTCAGATATTTAGGTCCAATGGGAGCTTTATCGGGAAGATAGCCATTGCCCCAAAAAACAAGCATCCGGCGGACCCCACCGATGTTGTTGTTGATAACTCCAGAAACAGATGTTACGTGGTTGATAACGACAACCACTACATTCTCGTCTATGACCTATCGACCTCTACATTGATTGAAATCTACGGCGCACCCGGCTCCGGCAAACGTATGTTCAGGTATCCTTTTCTCCTAACTCTGGACAGGGAGAACTACCTCTATATCGTTGATGTCATCAATACAAGGGTGCAAATACTGAACCCTGATGGTCTGTTCGTTACAGCCATTGGTGGCTGGGGGGTTGAAAAAGGAGAGCTGTTTCGACCCAAAGGGGTAGCCATCGATAGAGATGGAAGAGTATATGTCAGTGACAGTTATATGGGGGTTATTCAAGTATTCGACCCAACCGGGGAGTTTTACAGTGCGCTGGGTGACCCGAAAACTGGCAAGGTTAAAAAGTTCAGAACACCCACGGGACTATTCATAGACCACAAAAACAACCTGTATGTGGCGGAAATGTCGGCACGAAAAGTAAGTGTGTATCGCATAGAGAAAACCCAAAAAGAAAGCTCACCTGAATAAACGTGATTATTTCCTCAGGTGTGCTGCACGGTATCGCCATGGCTACAATCTATCCCCCTCAGCCAAAACCGTTTCCCGCTAGAGCAGCAGGAAATAGACGGAAATCCTGGGGATTGTTTCGGCGACCTTTGATACCATCGAAAGCAATGAAACATATCGTCTACATAAATGCATGCATAATCTTTTCCTTATTTGTAACCAGCACCCCTCTGGGGGCTGTTACCCCCCCGAAAAACCCCAATTCAGGGAAGGCATGTGCCATATGTCACTATCGCTGGATCGATACCTTTTTTGTTGAAGGCAAGGGTTCAGATCTAGTCGAGTATCAATCGGAGAAGGTGGTGGCAACGGTCGAGATGTGCTTTTCCTGTCATGATGGCAGCGTGAGGGATTCCAGGGCAAAGCTTGACAACAATTCCGGCCATCCGATCAATAAGGTGGTGCCACCGCATATAACAATACCTGAAATATTCCCGCTCGATGAACATGGCAGAGTGCAGTGTTTCACCTGTCACACGGCGCACGGGGTACAGGGCGGGCCGGACAGCGATGAGACCATCTTTATGCGAACCTCCAATAGAGATTCTGCCATGTGCCGCCGTTGTCATCCCCCTGCAGATGGCGGAATAGCTGCTGGAAATCACCCGGAAGGTATCATGCAGCGGGAGATTCCTGGAAAGCTCATTTCCCTCGGTGCCGTTGCAGGTCGAAAAAAGAAGCAGATTATCTGCGAAACCTGTCATACCGCGCACGGTTCACCGTATGAGAGCTTCTTGGTAGATGGCGCCGGAAACTCTGCCCTTTGCCTCGATTGTCATGGAGACAAGAGTATTTTCGCGCCTGACGGTACAAGAAAACCCTTTCATGTCATCAATGTTGCGGTTCAACAAGCGAAGATACCCAGGGAGCTCATCAAACAAGGTGCCAAGCTGGGGTACAACAACGTCATAACCTGTCTGACATGCCACAAGGTGCACAACAACAAAACAGAAAAGCAATATCTCTTGATCAAGAGAGATGAAAAATCCTCTTTATGCCTGACGTGTCACCCAGACAAAGAACATCTTGTAAATACAAGGCATAACCTTATGAACTCTGGACCTGGAGAGAGGAATCTGGCAGGAAAGACGGCGGTGGAGGGAGGTGTATGCTCAGCATGCCACCTGCCCCATAAGACAGCGAGAAAACTGAGCGGGGAGAAAGATTTCACCACCCAGCTCTGTTTGAGTTGTCACAGCAAAGGGAACATAGGAGAGAAAGTTAGCCCGCCCGGCTATACCCATCCCCTGAGTGTAAGTCCGTTTGAAAAGAAAGAGGAAAGTCTTTTCTTTGCAGCGGTGGATGCCCAAAAAGGGAAATTACAACTCCCCCTTTTCAACACGTACAACGTTCAAGACAAGAATGGGAAAATGACCTGCTCGACCTGCCATGCACCCCATGGACTACCAGAGCAGGCAACAAAGAAACAACCAGCCAGAGATGATGAGGGAGCTAAAACCAGGGCAATGTTAAGAAAACAGTCCCCGGATATCTGTCGGGAGTGCCATACTAATAAATTTCACATCGCCAACTCCAAACATGATCTGCGGAAGGTTGCTGCGGGAGAAAAAGACATCTTAACACAGAAGCAGGCAGGATCTGGACTCTGTGAAGGCTGCCATCTCGTACACGGCTCAGACAAAGGGTACTTGTGGGCGAGAGAAGATCTGACCACAGAGAATGCCAATAGGGCGGAGGCGTTGTGTAACGGCTGCCATAATGAAAAAGGGTTGGCCAGAGAAAAAGTACTCAAAGGCTACTCCCATCCGATAAACATCTCGCCTTCTGAAAAAGGACTTGCCACTTCCCTGCCGCTGTTTGATGGAAACGGAAGAATCTCTCATACAGGTGTTCTGACCTGTCAAACGTGCCATGACCCGCATAGATGGGATCCATGGAAAACCATGGAAGGAGACCATTTCGATGGTGAAGGAAATTCGCAAAACAGTTTTTTGCGATTAGGAAATTCACCGTCAGCCAAGCTGTGTGAAAACTGTCATCCAAACAAAACGAATCTTGAAAAGACTGATCACGACCTGATCATGACGGCGCCTGCTCATCAGAATATCGTCGATCAAACACCGGCCGAATCAGGAACATGCGGGGTGTGTCATCTCGTTCATAACGGTAAAAACAAGGTCAAACTGTGGGCCCAGGAATTTGGCATGGGTACGAGTGTGATGGAACGGCTGTGTACCGGTTGTCATTCACCTAACGGTAATGCCAAAAATAAAATTCCCCTCATCGCCAACCATCCGCAAGATAAAATCGTTGATCTCAGGGGCAAGATCAAAGGCAAAAGCAAGTAT
>CAYFXH010000089.1:14467-19103 GCA_964346905.1 uncultured Desulfobacteraceae bacterium
CCACTTTTTGACGAAGTATCAGGAGAACCGGTAGCTGCGGGAAATATCTCCTGCCCGTCATGCCATGAGGTTCACCAGTGGGACCCCAAATCGCCTACCAAGGGCCAAGGTGAAAACATGGAAGGCAATGCCACCAACAGTTTTCTCAGAGGCCGGTCCACTGATCTTATGTGTAAGGACTGTCATGGCATCAGTTCACTGTTCAAGTTTAAGTTCTTCCACGATCCCGACCAACGCAACAGGCAAGGATTTTATTATCTCTTCAGATAAGAGTCTCGGCCAATATGTCCAGGTACTCCGCTGTTTACCCCCAAGATGATCTCACTGTTCTCCCATTTGCTATCTTAGAACCGATATCTCAATTGTTCACCCGGTGAGATCACCGAACAGGCTTGGGGATTTCACCAGGTATCCATAAAGAGAAAGCTCAATACAAGTGGTTAACACCTTGTTATCTATGAGTTATTCAGTCACAAACCGTTCTGGCATGTATATTGATATATTTTGATACGGTAGATAGCGGTACAGATTGCAGCCTTTCATTGTCCATGGTCTAAGTTTGCCCACTGAAACTCACTGGTCATCAGGACGTCATGGATCGCATCATTCTCATAGGGTTGAACCACAAGACTGCCCCGGTTGAGATTCGGGAAAAGTTCGCCTCCATTTGTGTGGATGGCGCCACGCCCCTTGAACACATCGCCAAACTCCGGTCGGTGAAAGAGGTGTTTTTTATCTCCACCTGCAACCGGATGGAGGTACTTTTCACCACCCCGGTGCTTGACCAAGGTATCGACATGGTGGTGCGATGCCTCGCGGATATCTATGGCCAGACCAGCGCAGCGCTGAAGTCTTACCTGTATATGCACCTGGACCATGAAGCGGTAAAGCACCTCTTTAGGGTGGCCTGCAGCCTGGATTCAATGGTGGTGGGAGAACCTCAGATACTCGGCCAGATCAAACAGGCCTATGGGGATGCCGTCAGGTCCAGAACCTCGGGAGTGATTCTCAACCGACTCCTGCACAAAAGTTTTTCGGTGGCGAAGCGGATCCGAACCGAGACCGGAATATGTAGCAACGCTGTGTCCATAAGCTATGCTGCAGTGCAACTGGCAAGAAAAATATTTCATGACCTGCGCGGAAAGAAGGCCATGCTGGTGGGGGCTGGCGAGATGGCTGAATTGGCTGCCGAGCACCTGTTGGGCCACGGGGTAGAGAAGATTGTCGTGGCCAACCGCACTCCAGAGAGGGCGCGGGCACTGGCAACACGGTTCAACGGGACCAGAGTGGCTCTGGAAGAGATGCTCCAGGAGCTGGAGCGGGTGGACATCGTTATAAGCTCTACCGGGTCTCCAGAGCCCATAATCAGTGCCCAACAGGTGAGAAAACGGATGAGGGCCCGCCGTAATCGTCCATTGTTTTTTATTGATATTGCGGTACCGAGGGACATTGACCCAGAAGTGAACCGGATTGACAATGTCTACCTCTATAACATCGACGATCTCCAGTCCATCGTGGAGACGAATCGGGCCGAGCGGTTAAAAGAAGCAAACCGGGCCGAGTATATCATTTCCGCTGAGGTTTTGAAGTTTCAGAGCTGGTTGCGCACTCTGGAGGTCGTTCCCACCATTATCTCGCTGCGGCAGAAGGCCGAAAGGATACGCCGGGAAGAGATTCGCAGAACTTTCGGACCGCTGGATTCCCTTTCAGAGGAACAAATCGACGCCCTCCAAGTTCTCACCCAATCCATTGTCAACAAATTGTTGCATGACCCCATTTTGTTTATCAAGCGCACCAGTACGAGGAAACAGAAAGACGTTTACCTAGATGTTGCCCTGAGGCTCTTCAGCCTGGATGCAGACGAGCCAGAGATTCTAGATAGCGAAGCCCACATATCTGTTGGCTCCAACTAATGGATCAGAGTCCACCCTTGTTTGGAAACGGGCTGACTGTCACCTGTTTTCAGCAAGCCAAGATCCTGTGCAGAGGGTGAAGGTTTTCCCCACCGTTACCATGGCTTTTTTTTACATAAATTGTTATTATCAGAGGGATTGGTGAGGTAGTATCACTACTTCCCATAGCGAGCCATTTTCACCATGATCAGAATACTGATTTCAGTTTGTCTTTGCCTGACTATGCTAATGGGCTGTGGTGAGACAAACTCAGAAATAGATACAGCGCCAAAAACCAAGCGATCATCCCTGGTTATAGGA
This sequence comes from uncultured Desulfobacteraceae bacterium, assembly GCA_964346905.1. GTDB lineage: Bacteria > Desulfobacterota > Syntrophobacteria > BM002 > BM002 > BM002. The sequence continues at coordinate 16,681 of CAYFXH010000089.1, forward strand.
CTTATTCCTGAACATAACATTTTTAAACAGTTTGACCGCTATGAACCCCTTGCCGAATATCTCTCCAAAAAGATCGGGCTGGATGTGAAGCTAAAGGTCCTCACCCGATATGGAAATATTATTGATAACTTTGTTTCTGCAGGTTTGGATGGTGCGTTCTTTGGGAGCTTTACCTACGCACTGGCACATGCAAAATTGGGGGTTGAGGTTATTGCCAGACCTGAGAGTAGCAACGGGATCTCTACGTATCATGGGTTAATCCTGGTAAGGAAGGACAGTGGTATCAAAACTGTAGAGCACATGAAGGGAAAAAGCTTCGCTTTCGTAGACAAGGCAACAACGGCTGGCTATCTCCTTCCCCTTGCCTACTTTCAAGCAAACGGGATCGAACGTTACGAGGATTTTTTGGGGGAGACCTATTTTACCGGCACACATGAGGATGCAATCTATGACGTTTTAAACAAAAAGGTTGATATAGCCGCTGCAAAAAACACGGTCTTTACCAGGCTTGCAGCAGATGATGGCAGGATAAAAAACGAATTAGTTGTTCTTGAAAGATCTCCTGACGTACCTGAGAATGCCTTGGCTGTAAGAAAAGATTTGGCTCATTCCCTCAAGCACGAGTTAAGAAAGGCACTGTTAGATATGCAGAAAGACTCCAATGGTATGACAGTATTGCAAACATTTGGTGCCAGCAGATTCATTGAGACGACAGATGACAATTACGTTAACGTCTACAGGTATGCTCAAGAGATACAACTGAATCTGGGTACCTATCATTACCGGAATTACTAATGAAGAGAAAGATTGTCATAGCTCTCAGTATTCTTTGTGCAGGTTTTTTCTTCGGCGGCATATACATCATCTATACGATGGAAATCGCCACATCAAAACTGGATCACGTGATAGTGCTCCATCAGGTTGAAATACTGAGAGAGCAGTTTTTGATAAATTTAAAAAGGCTGAAGAATGACCTTCATAGCAAGAACACACCAGATCTGATTGACATCGATACTACTGTCGCCAATGTGATGTCTGTGGAAAACTCGCTGGAAGAATGTTTTCAGTGTCACCGCAATTCTCAAGTCCTGAAATATGTCAGAGCTGGAACAAATGAGAATATATTGAAAAAGATTAAGTATTTGGCCAATGGGATCGAAGAATATCAGGAGTCGTTAAGCCGGTTCTTGACCATGCGGGCAAATCGGGAAAGGATAGAGAGAGAATACGACAGGGCCCTCCAGGCAGCGGAGGGACTGGTGAAAGAAGTCAGTGAGATGATACACGTGACAACTGCTCGGCTCTCTGAGAAAACTCTCTCCTCTACCAAAGACATCTCCAGCATAAAAAAGCTACTTTATCTGGTTGTGGGCACGGCCCCTTTTCTTGCAGCCATTTTGGGGTTTTTTTTCATCAAACAACTAACAAAGCCCATTAACACCCTTCTAGATGCAACCCGGAGACTAAAACGTGGTGAGTTGGAGTACAAAATAGAGGGTCTCACAGACGAGTTTGGCGAACTTGCAGGATCTTTTAATGAAATGTCAGATTCCCTCCAAGAACACGTGCGGAAAATCAAAGAGAGCGAGAATCGTTATCGGACCCTATTTGAATCCGCCGCGGACGCCATTTTCGTTTTGGAAGCAGAAGGAGAGGAGCCGGGCAGGATCGTGGACGCCAATCCTGCGGCAGCAGAAATGCACGGATATACCCTCGATGAACTCTTAAATCTCAACCTCATAAAAGATCTCGATACGCCGGATGCTGCAGCAGCTGCTCCGGAACGTATTCAACGTATCTTAAATGGAGAGTGGGTCCAGGCGGAAATTACCCAGGTCAAGAAAGACGGCACGGTTTTTCCCGTTGAAATTAGTGCTGGATTATTAGATTACATGGGTCGCAAATATATCCTGGCTGTCGATAGAGATATCTCAGACAGAAAGAAAATGGAGGATGCCATCCTTCAGGCGTATCATCATTGGGAAGATACGTTCAATACCATCACAGATATGATCACTATTCATGACATGGATTACAATATCGTCCGTGCTAACAAAGCAGCCCAAAAAACCCTCGGACTGACTCCGCTGCAAGTAGGAAAAGGAGTAAAATGTTATGAGTATATTCATGGCAAAGATGGTCCGCCGGAGGACTGTCTTAGCTGTAAGTGTTTTGCCACGAAAATGCCCACCTCTTTTGAAATATTTGAACCGCATTTAGGTAAGTACCTTGAGATAAGAGCCATGCCACGATTTGATCAGGATAACCAAGTGGTTGGACTGATTCATGTCATCAGAGATATAACCGAGCGCAAACGGGTGGAGGAGGCGTTGCTCAGGGCAGAGCAGATGAAGCTGGTGGGTGAGTGGGCCACAGGACTGGTTCATGAAATAAAAAACCCTCTTGCGGGCATTAAGGGTTCG
>CAYFXH010000090.1:0-4151 GCA_964346905.1 uncultured Desulfobacteraceae bacterium
AGAATGGATTGAAACTGAGATCAGGAGACTTTTTCGACAGATACGGATGTAATCTGCACTTTTCCAATTGGTATCAGGCTTGCATTAGTGTTTCTCAAACTTGGGAGGTTTGTTCCGACAGTAATCACCTGCGTATTCATGGGGGAGGAAAGATAATGAGACGCAGAATGATGTTAGCAGCAATGGTAATGCCCGTTTTGCTTCTGGCATTCTGTGGCATTAGTTCTGCCTGCCAGTTTATGCCGGAAATAGGGGTGAAACCTCCGGACATGCCCATTCACCGCGCCCTGGTTAAATACCGTGACGGGATTGAAACTCTCGTTATTGAAGCTTCATTTGAAGGGGAAGGTAAGAATTTCGGCTGGATCATACCGATTCCGAGTATTCCACAGAAATTCGAGAGAGTCTCACCGGGTTTCTTAAATACACTGTCTTCTCTGCTAAATTATCAAATCAAACATAGACCTTATGATCTAGGCTTCTTTAAATTCATGGTAGTGCTCTTGGCGCTCAATTGTTTCACTTTTATTCTAACGGGTTGGCGCGGCGGTTGGGTCGCTCTGACTCTAACTATTATTGTTGCTATCGCAATACCACAATTTGCTACTTATGGAGCCAGTTCCACAGATTCATCACCTGGGATCGAGCTTGTAGGCAAAGAGGTAATTGGAAATTATGAAATCTTCATTATCGAGGCAAAGGGAAGTGGTGACCTTAACACCTGGTTAAGCGCAAACGGCTTTGAGAAATTTCCTGAGAAAACACTTCCCACACTTGATGATTATATAAAGAAGAAATGGTACTTCGCTGCTGCCAAGCTCGCCAGGAAAAATCAGGGATTAACTGCTCCGCATCCCATTGCAATACAGTTCAAGTCGGAGAAGATTGTGTATCCAATGCGACATACAGCATTGTCACCCTCTGATCTAAATCTTGAATTGTTCGTCATTGCAAGCGGCGAAGCGGTTCCGATTAACTACAATCTGAAAAAAATATATTCTAATACTTTCGATTATAAAAATCTGCACAGTTGGGAGCGTGTGAGCAATGACACTGACAGGTCATTAGGGTTTGTTGGAAGGTCACGCTTTGCTTTTGTTGATGGAAGAAGATGGTTATCTTCGGATGAGATAGGTCACCCAGAGGCAAAGAAACTTATGTGGGATGGTTGTGTTGTAACTAGGTTTGCAGGCAGATTCTCGAGCAGAGAAATGAAAGAAGATATTATTTTTGAACTTAAAGATGCTGAACCCTACAGGGCAGCCGCTTACAGCTACCAGGGGGCTCGTCTTTATGCATTAAAATATCCAGCTTATGTGTTCTCGATAGGGCTGTTCATTTTGACGATATACTATAGTATCCGCTTGTCTGGAGTTCCTATTCTCTCTCGTTTAAAGAGATTAGCCAGACCATTTTTAGTATTCTCGATTGTGTGCATAGTTGTCTATGTTTATTCCTTTTTAAATATAGGAGAAAAAAAGAAAGTGCGGGTTTTGGGACATACTCGGTCTGAATGGAGGTTTAATGCCTCTATGCTCTCGAATGTTTTGTATGATATTAGAAATGGTTATCTCAATTATGATCTCAAAATGTCAGATGCGGAGCTATTGGATTTTATCTCAAAGGAACGGCCGGAGTTGTCTAACCCTTACACCAAGGAGCCATTTATCATTGAGGACTCACCGGGCAACATAACAGTGGAGCGGGAAGAAGGTTTGATTGCAGGGATAAACTTCTACTATCAAACTGGTAACCCTTACCGGATTTTATGGGAGTGATTAGAAATTCATTTTTCAAAGAACGAGCGGGGCATTAGCTCCGCTTTTTTATTCCATCCAGACTCTGGGAATGTGGATTACATACTCCCCACTTTTCCTCTTGAAGACTAGCCACAATATCTTGGATTGAGCGGAGTTACTGACTCCGCTTTTCTTTTTCCAACACTCCAAGCTGCCCTACCTACCATGTGAGACAAAAGGTTAGGACAGGTTTTCCCCATAATTGGTTCTAATAAAGTGAAACTGCCAACCTTCTAAAAATTCCCGGCGGAGAAAGGTTTGTCTTTGGCAATATAGCTTAACTGGTATACTGAGGGTACTAGTGAACAGATAATGCCTATTTATATCAGGAGATGGTTGTGGCTAGACCTAAGCTCCCAGGTTCGCTCAGAGCAAGAATTATGGACCTATTTAAACAGGGATACTCAAGTATTGAGATTTTCGAGAAGGTACTTGATGAGGCTAAGGGCTATGTGGGCTCACATGAAGAGCTTTCTAGGTGTATCGCTGGCATTAAGGGCAAATTTACTCTAAGCATGATGGATGTGGACAAGAAAAAGGTAAAGCGTCCATCAGGCCAAAGGACAAAAAAGTTCGATGCTACTCCGCATCGTGAGCTTATTGGCAGACTTCACAAGGATATGCCGCATAGAGAATTTGAGAGTGCGTGTCGTGAGATAGTTTTGGATATTTTACAAAATTATGAGAACTTCGAAAGTGTTATAAATGGTCCTACTTTCAGCGGTACTCCTTTCGACTTTTTTGGTTTCAAAAAGGGTGCTCCATATATAGTCGAGTTCAAAAGCTCCTTGTATTATTTTCAATATCCCGGTGAAACTCAGAAACGAAGGATGCAGGAACTTCTAAAGAGAATAAACGGCCTAAACATAGCGCTCCTTCAAGTTAAGCTGGAAAAAGCAGAATATCAAATATTATACAATGAAGAGATGGATCATCTGTTTGAGGGTCGGAGTGTTCCAATTGAACCAATTGAGAAATGGATTCGAGAGCGTTTATAGGACAGTGCCACCATTTAGTACTATTGTTCCTAGAGCCAATACTGTAAATTAAGGGATGCAATCTGAACTAACCCAATACACCATTGGGACTTTAGACGACTTATCACACTGTGCTTCCTAAAATATATTCCCTCAAAGATCGATTATTCGCAGAAACTGGTTGATCAGCTTTTCAGCCTCATCAGCGGTTAGTAATTCTTCTGGCCGAATTCCCTTTGGACAACGAAGCCGCTCATGGTCAGCCGTGCCGAAGAGACGACACACAAAAGGCCTAACCTGGTATATGTTACAGTGATTATCCTTAGTCACATGGGGGCACTTCTGAGTTGTCGCCTGCCGAAACCTCGTAAACACTGCCCTGACTAGCTCCGCAGTACTTATCAGTACCACTTCGTATTTTGAGAATCGCACTAGGCAACAACAATCTGAGCAGCCAGATGGACAACTCATATTTGGTATCTGGGCGTAAAGTTCCTCATGAAGGTTTTTCCTCAAGCTGCGACGTTTTTTGAACATCTGAACCTCGGAAAATCCGAGCGGTGTGTCAAGGACTCGACGATCAGGTTATTGTCAGTTATAGCACTAGGATGATCTAAAAAGGTTGAAAAGGCAAACGGCAAACATATTGCCGCATCCTTCTCAGGTGAGAAAAACAAGAATGGGGCAACGAGGTCCGTAAAGATCAGAAAAAAGTAGGACTAACATGTGCCTTTTAACCAGACCCTGGGTACCACAATGTGGTTCATCGAGTCAAGAAGTAATGCAAGAAAAGTGTGATAATGTTGGTCATAGAGATCAAGAAAAAGAGCCCCATACCTATCCGGAGCACGATAAGGATGTATCAAATTCTATTAGGAAAGAAATTGCATTCCGGGAGCAGAATGATTTGGGCATTTCTCCATTTCGTTCTATGTTCTGCTGATTCCACAGCATATTTCATCTAATAAACTCCGGCTACTTCAGAGAACATCCCACATTTTGCGTTTAAATTTCTAGGGGGAGAGTGTGAATTAAGGGATGTAATCGCCACTTTAGAGTCTTACTTATTATCCCGCAGACAAATAAACTTCTGGCCCTTTTTTGCTTACATCCGCGAGGGTATTATAGAATATGATTATTATGTATATTGGTTTTGATATGTTTGGCTTTCAACGTGGTGAGTAGTATAGATAACTCACTCTAATATTTAGTAATTTTCGGGCGAGTTATAAGACTCTTCGCATTATAAAGCCGATAATAAGCCATATAATCTAGACGGCGCCACGTTGACTTGGACTTCAAAGCATGGGTCAGTTGAGGCAAGAAGCAAAATGATGTCATCAACTGGAGATCCCTCGCCCTTTCTGCGGCCGTT
>CAYFXH010000090.1:4161-18773 GCA_964346905.1 uncultured Desulfobacteraceae bacterium
GGTCCGGTTGCAGCACTGCTGATCCACGGGTTCACTGGCTCTCCATCAGAAATGCGGTTGCTTGGCGACCACCTTAATCGCTATGGTCTTACGGTCTTAGCGCCACTATTGCCAGGCCACGGGACCCAGGTAGAAGACCTGAATCAGAAACGTTGGAGGGAGTGGCTGGATCACGTAGTGCAGGCCTACGTGGAGCTCGCCTCGCGCTGCGAACTGGTCTTTGTAGGCGGTGAGTCCTTGGGTGCGCTGTTGACGCTTGAATGTCTTTGTCGTATATTGGTGTGGTAACCTCGATACGGCGATCAAGGTCACCAACCCTCTAAGGCATCTAGTCCCCCTGCTCAAGTACGTTCTTCCCAAGGTAGCGAAATCGGAAGATTTCTTTACAGACTCGGCGGCTAAAGAGCGCCTCTGGGCGTACGATTACACTCCCACGACTGCCGCACATGAAGTATTGAAGCTCATCCGCGAGACGAAGCGCTTGTTGGCACAAGTTACGTGTCCTGTTCTCGTCATGCACAGTACAAAGGATCCGGAGATTAACCCTGCAAGTGCTCGTTACGTATATGATCGGATTAGCTCAACAGATAAGCAAATCATTCTCCTTCACAATTCTGGTCATGTCTTGGCGCTTGATAGCGAATGGGAGACCGTGGCGGAGAACACTTACGAATTTATTCATGAACACCTGCCCGAGGAACTCCGAACCCTACTTCGAAAGAGCAGCGCCGTCTAACAGGCGCACACAGCTGATACGCAAACAGGTTAGAAGGCATGTGAGATGTAGGTCACATTAAAACAGTTCCACAGGTTGTAATAGCACCGAATCAGCAGAAAAGTATTAATATCTTAGGACTGCCTATGGTTTGGTTGGCCGTTGCAAGTGTCGCATTAATATTGGGGTCATACCTGGGAGCGTGCTGGCTGATCTTGCGGCACTCAATGGTACCTTTGCGTAAGGAGCATGATCAGACACCTGCGGAACTCGGGTTTCAGCAGGCGAAACCCCTTTCGTTCAAAAGCACGGATGACCAGATGGTCCTACGAGGTTGGCTGATTCGTTCTGTTGGAGAACACGCCATCGTCTTGTTACACGGCATCGACTCTCATTCGTGGGATGGTCAAGCACCGGATATAACCCGCGCATACTTAGATGCGGGATTTACTGTGCTTCTCTTCGATTTGAGGGGACACGGCTACTCTGAGGGGGATTACCTTGGGCTCGGTTGGAAGGACCGCGGGGATGTGCGCGCCGCGGTGAACCTTTTGCTGAGTCAGGGATTCAGACCAGGAAAGATAGGGATGCATGGCACGTCCTACGGAGGAGCTACGGCTATATTAGCGGCAGCAGATATTCCAGAAATTGGCGCAGTGGTTGCAGACAGTGCCTTTGCCGATGTACGCGATGTCATTGGGGCAGCGATTGAGCGCGAGACGGGACTCCCGCCTATTGTTGTAAAACTCCTTGGGCCCGGCCTTAAATTTCTGGCTTCGAAATTGTATTCTCTTAACCTAGATGAAGTTTCCCCGGAGGAGGCAATTGCAGGCATCTCACCTCGCCCTATTTTATTGATTCATGGCGAAGAAGATCCAATCACCCCCGCCGAACATGCGCTACGGCTGAAGGAGGCAGCGGGCGACGGGGTCGAGCTTTGGCTTCTACTAGGACGCCAACACACTGAAGGGGTACGGCTGGCACCGGATTATGAGAAATACTCTCCTATGCGTGAGGTTTTTCTGAGAAAGGTCACTCAATTCTTTGAACGATATCTGTGAGGGAGTTGGTGAGATCAAGTCTCTCACATACCATAAAGAACCAACATCCTTCTTACTCCGGAAGTCACCTCATTCTCAAGCGCTGTTACATCAAGTCCTAGTGATAGGATAGCAAACTTAAACTTACATACTTTAATACACACTCGATCGTTCGGGATCCTGCTACCACATATCGTAGTCCTCTCACTAAGCTAGATATAAAGCTCTCTACTATCAAACGCAAGAATTTGTAAACCAACAATGTTTAGATCTCTCGAACAGTATATTGAGAAAGTGAGGTTTTCAGGAGGGAAGAATCTTGTAGAGAGCGCTTACACATAAGATGTTGAATGGATTAGAATAGGTGTATAATAGAGGTCGGGACACCCCGAGGTGCCCTGTCAGTGGGCTCAGGAACATTGAATGAACCACCCGCAGTCATCCCGTTTCAGGAGGTCACAAAGATCCTGCCGTCAGTTTTCGATCCTCTTTTTCTGTTCGACTTTGGGCAGGCCTGGGTCCTGCGCAGAACCCGCCTGCGCGCGGCTGAACGTGCTTCGCGTGCCGAAATTCTCGCGATCCAGCGGCAGCGTCTGGCCAACCTTCTCAAACACGCCGCCCGCCACTCCCTTTTCTACCGTCGCCGTTGGCGAGGCCGCACACCCCACCCGGATGAGCTGTCCGATTTGGAACCGATAGAGAAGTCTTGCCTTCTCACTGACAGCTTCGATGAAGCGGTCACCGTGCCTGATCTAAAACTAGCCGCTGCCCGTACTCGTCTTGCCGATATGCCCCGACGCCAGCGAGGTCGTTACATTCTAGTCGCCACCTCAGGGACTACAGGCGAGCCCGTGGTTATCCCATTCTCGCGCCACGACTGGCGCGTAGGCATGGCGTATATCTTGAGAAGTGCTGATATGGCAATTCAGGGGATAACAGGCGACAAAGCCAGCATATTGCGTATTGCCAGAGAACTCCCCCGAGTGGCCGGAGTCAGCACTCTGAATCCAATCCATGTAAGCTCGCAGCTCGTGGCCAGCTTCCATACTGGACTGGTACCGAGCTTGCTTCTTCAAGCCAGCATGCCTCTAGACGAGCAGGTTGAGCGGTTAAACCGCTTTCAACCGATAGTGCTTGGCGGCTATCCCTCGGCACTCGATCTCTTAACCCAGGCGGCCCTAGAGGGGGTGTTGAGGATCTCACCGCGGCTCGTATTCACTGGGGGTGAAACGGTGACAGCATTACTCCGCCGGCGAGTGCGAGAAGCCTGGGACACAGAACTCTTCGATTTCTACGGTTTGGCCGAAACGTTGATCATTGCGGGTGAATGTCGGGCACACCAGGGTCTCCATCTTTACGAGGATGCGGTGGTGCTGGAGGTCATCGACGAGAAAGGCCAGGTCCTGCCACCCGGCGAACGTGGAGCTGGGATCCTGGTGACTAATCTGATTAGCCGGACTCTGCCTATTATCCGCTATTCGGTTAGCGACCTTATAACTCTCAGCGACGAGCCGTGTCCATGTGGGCTACCTTTTCGCCGTATCATGGCCATCGAAGGACGACAAGAGGAACTTCTCATGTTACGCAAGCCTGACGGCGAGACGGTGCGCGTACACCCATTTGTAATTGAGTCGCCGCTGGAAGAGATGGGTGAGGTAAGGCGGTTTCAGGTTCGGAGCGACGGAGAAGGTGGAGTACTGATCGTTATCGTGCCTCAGAGTGAGGAAGCTAGATTGGCGGCGCGGGTAACTGGGGCAGTGGCCGCGGCCCTGCGTCGCTTAGGCGTGGCAGGCGATGTCATTCAGGTGGAGATAGCGATGTCTATAGAAAGCAAACGCGGCGCGACTAACAAATTAGTACGTATCTAGTGGGTCGGTGGTCGGATATCCAAATGTACCTAAAAATGGTGGTTTTTCGTATTTACATAAATCGACCTCCTATCCTAAGATGAAAGGAGCGCAATCTCCTGTAAAACTTCATCCTCGTAAGAGACTATACGCCTCAGCAGTTCTGTAGTTCCCTGTTAGGTCTGAAAATCACTTGTCGCCGCTCTAGACTCTAACCACGAGGAAATTAAGTGAACCTCAAGATGGGTACAGCAAGCTCCCAATAGAGCATAGTTTCTTCTGTTGGGAGTTTATCATAATAGTCCCGATGTTCTTGCGCCCATCGTGATGTAAGGCTGACAAAGAGTCTTAAGATAAGACACTACATTTTGCTGGGTAATGAGATCCGAATTGGGTCAGGTAAGTACTTCACAATAGGTGACCGGAGGAAAGGAGGGATAACAACATGTTGAAAAAACATAATAAAATCCTTCTAATGGGGTTAGCCTCTTCGCTGATCCTGTTCATCTCTGCCACAAGTTTCGCTTTCGAAAAGGCGAAGTTCGCCGTAATCTCCGATACCCATATGGCCCTTCACGGGGTAGATGAAATGAAGATGGGGGCTTCTAGTACCAAGATCGTTGAAAACACCGTTAAAGAATTAAACAAGATAGACGACCTCGATTTCGTTGTTGTAACGGGAGATTTACTGTTGGATGGGGAGCCCTGGAACCTGGATTTAATGAAGGCTTATCTGGATGAGTTACGGGTGCCGTACTACGTGCTCTGTGGAAATCATGATTATGCGCCAGCCTCACAGGCAAAAGCTGAAAAGCCTCCATATGTCGCTGTAAACAAGGGTGCTTTTATTTGGACCTTTCAAGGGCATGGATTCGAAGGTGCTGATGCCTGGTGGCAGGCAGATCCACTGCCCGGGCTTCATATCGTAGGTCTCGATTCCAATGTGCCTATTCACTGGGGTGGCCATATACCGTTATCCGAGATTAAATGGTTGGACGAGGAGCTTTACGGTAATCAGGACAAGGTAAACATAGCATTCTCCCATCACAATTTCGTAGCCTGGTCTAAAGACGACGAGTTCGGCGGGAAATTCGATAAGTTCCAGATCGATAATGGGGCTGATGTAAAAAAAGTTTTCGAGAAATATGCCCCCGCTTTACAGGTTGTGATTACCGGACATCGCCATATCGGCCTTCGCCATAAAGTAGTCAATGGCGTGAATTACATTGTTTGCCCCTCGGCTGTTTCTTATCCCAATCAATACACTCTCTTTACGCTGACCCCGACGAAGCTAAGCTATGAGACAAAATGGGTTCCCGTTGAAGAGGAGACTATTAAGCAAGCCAAGAAAAACCTGCTGAAGGCCGAATGGTGGAGGCCAACAGGTGCAAGCGATGAGGAGATGCTGGCATTCTTCGAGGGTCCCGGGCCTTTATTGAAAAAGGGGAGTATCAAACTTCAGCCCATTCAGGCTGAGTAAATGAGCGGCAAATAAGAATCTCCAATTGCACCTGATCAACACTCACGAATTTTTGTGGAACAGCTCAAAAAACACCCAATTTGGGTCTCAAGCCAGCAGAAGTAAATAACGTTTGGTTTTGGTGGAGATATCAAGGGAGCAGGCGCCAAGTAACTCCTTGGGACTGCTCCCTTGACAAAATATTGTATACTAACCTTTCGTCCTTCCCGTTCTCCATGGTAGCTCGCAGCTTTAGATTGCCAGATAGACCTAGCTAATCAGTCAAGCTGCAAGCAAATGGCTTCCCTCTCTACCTGCAGCTTGGTCTTGGTCCTGGAGGGCTCTGCAAGTCGAACCTCTCTGAAGAATCCTTGTTTGATCGCTATAATCCCCAAGCGTTGGTCCAAGCGTTAATATGAACTCTTCCACCCTTTTGCTGGGAGTTTGCATTACATACTTCAATCAAGGCTCTGCCCGTCTAGAAGTGCCTACCACATTTTGTGCTTAGATTTTTCGGAGGCTGATGTTTACAGACAGGGAGACTATCGCTTAAGCCATTTGCCTGAAGGGGGACCCTCTTTGGGCCCTATGCCCTCTTCCGCTTCCGCACTGCCCGCTGAACCTCCAGGTGGGCCCTGCGGATGGGTTCCGGGAGACGAAACTTCAGACAGCACCGCTGCACCAGACGATAGCTACTCGTTACATCGGCCAGATGCCCTGGTGAAACGTAGAGGGGTTTGACATTGGTTCTAGTACGCAGCACCACCCCCACCCTCTCGTTACGGTGCAAGAGTGAGCGGTACTGACCTCGCCGGGGCCCCACTTTCCCATGCGTTCCAACCAACTTGGTTTTGGCGCAGCCCACCGTCGGCACATTCAGCCACAGTCCCAGATGGCTAGCAAGACCAAGCCGGCGTGGATGGGCTATTCCCTGGCCGTCGCATAGCATCACATCAGGCTGCTCTCGTAACCGCTCACATGCTCTCAGAAGCAATGGTATTTCACGAAAGGAGAGAAGCCCAGGTACGTACGGATAGGAAATTTTGGCTTGAAACTGGACAATTTCTCTACATTCAAGATCTGGGAAGGTGTAGAGGGCTACGGCCGCCATGGCAGTATTATGACGGAGGGAGTAGCCTACATCAGCACCAGCCACCAACGTGATCTTTTTGGGTAGCGGCTTCAGTACTAGCTGAGACGTCAACCGTTTCTGGAGTGCTACGGCCTCTTTTGGGGAGAGATCCCAGGAGTGAAGCATAGTATTGCGGATTTGGGATTGCGAATTGCGGATTTTAGATTGAACAGAAAATTCTACTATATCCCAGGGGGCACTCCCCACCAAAGGATCAGATCAGAACTTAGCAATGAGAAATGTGAAATAAGATGCCGCCATGCGCTCTGCGCTCTGCGCTCTGCGTTTGGCGAAATTAGCTGCAGCGGGAAAAACCGCAAGAGCGGCAGACGATGCAGCCACCCTCATGTTCCACCGATGCACCACAGTCAGGGCAGGCGCCCATTTCGGCCACCATGTGGGTGAAACCGCTCTGGCAGTATTCGTTGATTACCCTGGCAATGGCGTCCGAGCAACTGAGTACCATCTCACCGTCCTGCCAGACGGGTGACGGACATCGAATCCCCATGAGTTGTTTCAAGATGGACTCCGGTTCGACCCCTGAACGGAGTGCCAATGAGATGAGTCGGCCGGTGGCCTCGATCTGCGAGCTGGCACAGCCGCCGGCCTTGCCCATCTGGGCAAACACTTCACAGACCCCCATTTCATCGCTGTTGAGGGTAACGTACAGCTTGCCGCATCCCGTGCTCATCCGCTGGGTAACCCCGTAGGTCCGCTCAGGGCGAGGCCGCGGTCCAACCTGCGGCAAATCGGGTTTACGTTGAATACTGAGTACCTGCTGGTCCCTGCTGCCGTCACGGTAGATGGTGAGTCCCTTGCAGCCTGAACTATAGGCAAGTAGATAGGCCTTGCGCACGTCTTCCCGCGTTGCCGAATGCGGGAAGTTGATGGTCTTGCTTACCGCATTGTCCGTATACTTTTGAAAGGCCGCCTGTATGCGAATGTGCCATTCCGGGTTGATGTCGTGGGCAGTGACAAACAGACGTTTTAGATCCTCGGGGATACCTTCAATATCGTGGATAGAGCCTTTATCGGCAATCTCCTTCATCAGCTCTTCGCTGTAAAAACCTCTCTGCTCGGAGACCGCACGAAAAATCGGATGCACCTCCAGCAACTCCTGTCCGTCCAGCACCTTCCGCAAGTACGAAATGGCAAAGATGGGCTCGATGCCGCTAGAGGTTCCGGCGATAATGCTGATGGTGCCGGTTGGGGCAATGGTGGTGGTGGTGGCATTACGCATGTGCAGTGTATCCGGCTTGTCATAAATGGAACCGGGATAATTGGGAAAGTTCCCCCGTCTTCTCGCCAAGTCCGCCGAGGCAGCCTTGGATTGACGCTGGATGAACGACATGACCTGCTCAGCCGTCTCAATGGCTTCCTCGGAATTGTATGGAATTCCCAAACTAATCAGGAGGTCGGCAAATCCCATTACTCCTAGGCCGATCTTCCGGTTAGCCTTGGTTTTCTCTTCAATCTGAGCTAAGGGGTAGCGATTTACGTCAATCACATTGTCCAAAAAGTGCACACTTGTCCAAACTATCTCTTTCAGTTTATCGAAATTTACCTGGCCGTTTCCCACCACCTTGGTGAGGTTGATGGAGCCCAGATTGCAGGATTCGTAGGGGAGCAGCGGTTGCTCGCCGCAGGGGTTGGTTGATTCAATTTCTCCCACGTGGGGCGTAGGATTGTCGCGGTTGATGCTATCAAGAAAGATGATTCCTGGCTCACCATTTTTCCAAGCGGAATCAACGATCTTCTCAAAAATGTCCGTTGCTGACAGCCGCTTTGTCCTCTCACCTGTGCGGGGATTGATGAGATCGTATTCCCCTCCCTCATCCATTGCTTGCATGAACTTGTCGGTCACCGCCACCGAGATGTTGAAGTTATTCAGTTTATCGTTGTCAGCCTTCGCAGTGATGAACGCTTCTGCATCGGGGTGATCCACCCGGAGAATGCCCATGTTCGCACCGCGACGCGTACCTCCCTGCTTGATGGTCTCGGTGGCCACATCGAACACCGTCATGAAACTGATGGGGCCACTGGAAACTCCTTGGGTGGAGAGGACCTTGTCGTTTTCTGGCCGCACACGAGAGAAGGAGAAACCGGTGCCACCTCCGCTTTTGTGAATCACGGCGGTGTGCTTGATTGCCTCAAAAATGGATTCAATGGAGTCTTCCACTGGGAGGACAAAACATGCAGAGAGCTGTCCCAACTGCCTACCTGCGTTCATGAGCGTGGGTGAGTTTGGCACCAACTCCAACCGGGTCATCAAACCGTAGAAACGCGCCACGACCTCTGCGACATCGGCCTCAGGATCATAGATCAGCTCGGCCTCGGCCACCGCGTTGGCAACTCGGAGGAACATATCCTCCGGTGTTTCCACCACCTCGCCGTACTCGTTCTTCTTGAGATAACGCTTTTTCAATACCACCAATGCGTTCTCAGTAAGCGAGGCAGAGTCTACGTCTTGCTGCGGGACCATTTTGTCTCCTTGGTTGGGAAGGTTATCCGTAAAGTAATTGTAACATGCAGGAACGGCAGGCCCAACTGGAAGTTGTCAGTGGTGCGTTGTCCGTTGTATTAAACCAATTACGTTAATTATTTCATATAGTTATATATTAGATGGTAATTCACTAGCTTTTGGTTATAAGCCCCATCGATCAATGCAGCCCCAGGCAACTTACACGCTGGCGACCTTTGCGGTTTTAGCTTCTCTGAAGTCGGAAGGATTCGAATGAATGGCCGAACAGTTTTGCCTTTTACGACGGACCACGGACAACTGACAACGGATGTTGTCCTTTTGTCCAGCCTATCTTCAAACCAAACAGCAATCGCAACATCTGCCACAATGATCTCTCCAACAAAAAGGTAGTTGAGCACCCTCTTACTGGCAAACTGTTAAGCAAAAAGTATAACTTCTTAAGTTCCTTTTTGCTCTGCGCTATGCGCTATGCGCTATGCTAGATTAATGTTGCAAAGGGGGCACAAATGGGATAGATTAGCCTGCTGAACATTGGCACCCCCCCTAATTTTCACTGTTCAATCACCATTTTCTCGGGCTGCATCTCCCTATTGCCGCCCTTCCGCCGGGGAAGCGATCCATGCAGTTTCGCAAAAAAGATTTGCTTGGCATCAAACAACTTGAGCCTGAGGAGATCGAGATCATCCTTGAGACGGCGGAGACCTTCAAGGAAATCTCCACCCGACCAATCAAAAAAGTCCCCACCCTTCGGGGCAGGACCATTGTCCATCTTTTTTATGAACCCAGCACCAGAACCCGAACCTCTTTTGAGATTGCGGCCAAGCGTCTGAGTGCTGACACCTTCAACATCTCTGCCTCCACCAGCAGCATTGTCAAGGGGGAGACCTTGGTGGATACAGCCAAGAATCTGGAGGCCATGAATCCCGACGTCATTGTGCTGCGTCACTCCGCGGCTGGTGCCCCGCACCTGCTGGCCAGACACGTGCAGGCCTCGGTGATCAACGCCGGAGACGGCATGCACGAACACCCAACCCAGGCACTGCTCGATCTGCTCACCATCAGAGATAAGAAAGGCACCATTTCCGGACAAACCATTGCGATTATCGGAGACATCGCTCACAGCCGAGTGGCCCGCTCGAATATTTGGGCTCTCACAAAAATGGGCGCCCGGGTACTGGTGGCCGGCCCCACCACCATGATTCCCCACGATCTGGACAAGCTGGGTGTTGAGGTTTTCTGCCATCCTAGGGAGGTCATCCCCGAGGCGGATGTGATCATGATGCTCCGAATACAGCTGGAGCGGCAAGGCGAGATGCTACTGCCTAGCCTTAGAGAATATTCTCAGGTTTTTGGCTTGGATGAGAAAAAACTGTCCGACGCAAAGCCCGATGTGCTTATCATGCATCCCGGCCCGATCAATCGCGGCGTCGAGATTAGCCCTTCTGTGGCCGACGGCCCCTATTCCGTGATCCTCGATCAAGTTAACAATGGTGTCGCCGTGCGCATGGCCCTGCTCTTTTTACTCATAGGGGGTGAAAAAGATGAGTAAGCTCATCCGAGGCGGCAGGGTCCTTGACCCAGCCAGTGGTCTGGACGACCTCCATGATGTGTTCATTGAAGGAGACAAGATCAGCGGTGTGGGTCCCCCGGGTTCATTGCAGGCAACATCAGATGCTTCGGTTGAGGTCATAGAAGCAGCCGGTTTATGGGTAGTGCCTGGATTCATTGATCTGCACACCCACCTCCGGGAGCCCGGTGAGGAATACAAGGAAACCATCCTCACCGGTAGTCAGGCCGCAGCTGCTGGGGGTTTTACTGCCATCTGCTGCATGCCAAACACCAAGCCGGTCAACGACAACTCCGCGGTTACGGACTTTATCCTACGCCGTGCTGCTGAGGCTGATCTGGTACGAGTCTTTCCGGTTGGAGCCATCAGTAAGGGACAACAAGGCGAGGTTCTGGCCGAATACGGCGAGCTCAAAGAAGCAGGAGTTGTAGCGGTCAGCGACGACGGCCAGGCGGTTACGAACAGCCAGCTCATGAGGCGTGCCCTCGAGTATGCCCAGGTGTTTGATCTGCCGGTGATCAGCCATGCAGAGGATCGCACCCTGGCGGGCGACGGTGTGATGAATGAAGGAGTGGTCTCCACCCGTCTGGGGTTGAGAGAAATCCCCAGCGTCGCCGAGGACATAATGGTGTTTCGTGATTGCAGTCTGGCAACACTCACCGGTGGGCGGTTGCACATCGCTCACCTGTCCAGTGCGGGAGCAGTGGAACTGGTGAGGCAATTCAAAGCCCGGGGAGTCCAGGTCACCGCCGAGGCCACGCCACACCATTTCACCCTCACTGATGAGGCGCTAGAGAATTTTGACACCAATCTCAAGGTGAACCCACCAATTCGCTCCCCCGTTGATTTAGCTGCAATTCAGCAAGGTCTTGCCGACGGTACCATCGACGCCATCGCCACCGACCATGCCCCGCACAGTACCATAGAGAAGGATGTGGAGTTTGACTACGCCGCCTTCGGAATGATCGGCCTGGAAACCGCCCTGCCCTTGACGCTCCGGTTGATCGATCAGGGGATACTGGGTCCCCTGGAAGCTATAGGTAAATTGACCAGCAATCCTGCCCGTATCATTGGAGTTGACCTGGGCCGGCTGGCCCCAGGATGCCCTGCCGATGTCACCCTCATCGATCCAAAGCGCACGTTTACCGTCGACGTAAACCGGTTCCGCTCCAAGAGTAGGAATTCCCCTTTCCACGGTTGGGATCTCAAAGGGAAAGCAGTGATTGTCCTTAGGGATGGGAAAGTCATCTTCAGCGACGAAAACGAGAGCGCTTAGGTACCATTCTTGCAAGGAAGCACCGTCTAGTACGTGAGGCAGAGGTCTCTAGATGTGAAACCAAAAGCACGAAACAAATAAAAATCTTGATGTGGGATATGTGATATGAGATGTAGCACGGAAGGCAGCTGGTTGAGAGATCCCACATCGCACATCTCCTATTCGTATTCTAGACTTGTTTCGAAACTGGAGAGCCGCCCGAAGGATAGATTCAATATTCGAACTTGAACACGGTTGCAGGGAGATTGAACCACAATGGCAAGCATCCTTGTCGTTGACGACGAACACAGCATGAGAGAGTTTTTGGAAATCATGCTGAACAAAGAGGGCTATGAGGTGGCTACTGCGGCAGGCGGTGGCGAGGCCGTTGACCTGTTAACAAAAGAAGTCTTTGATCTGGTGATTACTGACATTCGCATGAAGGAGATTGACGGCCTCGAGGTCCTGAAAAAGTGCAAGGAATTACATCCAAATTCGGTCGTGATTATGATCTCCGCTTACGCCAGCACCTCCACAGCCGTTGAAGCGATGAAGTGGGGCGCCTATGACTACTTGCCCAAGCCTTTCAAGGTAAGGGAAATTAAAGCGGTCATTCGGGACGCCCTGTCCACCGCCCAGTTGCAAGAACCCGCGGATAAGGCGGCTGTGGATACGCCCAGTGCCCCGTACGTTCATGGCATCGTTGGCGAAAGCCCGGAGCTCAAAAAAATCCTAGAGCTCATTCCCCGTATCGCTGCCGCCACCAGCAACGTCCTCATTACCGGAGAGTCAGGTACCGGCAAAGAGCTAGTAGCCAAAGCCATCCACCGTGAGAGCCCTCGCAGAGAAAAGCCTTTCGTCACGGTCAACTGTGGCAGCGTGCCTGAAACGCTCATGGAAAGTGAGCTCTTTGGACACAAAAAGGGCGCGTTTACCGGAGCCACCGCAACCCGCAGTGGCCTCTTTGAAGCGGCCGATCAGGGAACCCTTTTTCTAGACGAAATTGCTGAACTCCCCCCACCTGTCCAAGTCAAGCTTCTGCGGGCCGTTCAGGAGAAAACGTTCAAGATGGTGGGCGGCAGTGAGGAAATTAGTGTGGATGTTCGTATTATCAGCGCCACCAACCGTGACCTTGAACGTGAAGTAATGGATGGAAGTTTCCGTGAAGATCTCTACTACCGGCTGAACGTGATAAAGATTCAGCTGCCGCCTCTGAGGGAGCGTCCTGACGAGATCCCGCTCTTGGCCCAGCACTTTCTCGAAAAGTATAGCCAGCAAATGGGAAAGGACATTAGAAAAATTTCCTCTTTCGCCCTGGACATTCTCAAGAGTTACAACTTCCCGGGTAACATACGTGAACTGGAAAACATCATCGAACGAAGCGTCGCTCTCGAGAGTTCCAACATCGTCCTGCCCGACAGCCTGACCCTGTCCAGTTTCAAGCAAACTCAAGTGCAGTCTAAGTCCAACGCTGTGTCTCTGGCGCTACCTCAGGAAGGGATCGATCTGGATAACGTCCTCGGCGAACTCGAGAGGGACCTGCTTCAGCAGGCCCTGGAGAGAACCCGGGGTGCCAAACAGAAGGCAGCTGACCTGCTCGGTATCAGTTTCCGTTCCTTTCGCTACCGCCTCGCCAAGTATGGATTGGGCGGTGAGGATGATGCGGCAGAGGAGTAAAAATCCCGTCGAAAAAACACCTTTCCTTGAGATGAACTGTCCTCTTGAACCTACTTTCCCAGCAATATCTCTGCCCCGGCTTTTGTTGCTGGTAACAATCCTTTCTTTCCACTCTTCGAGTTAAAGGCTCTCGGAGCCGAAAGCCGGGCCGGATGCTGGTGGCGATTCCAGTGAATTTCGGCAACATTTAGATTACCAGAAAGACATCGCAACGAGGACGTTGCTCCCACCGATTCTCGTCGAGCCCATTGCCAATCTTTACCAGCACGCAGAGGTGAACCATCAGTGTATATGACTCGCGATAAGGAGTGAAAGCGGTTCAATGAAGTATTGCTTTATTCTCTTCTTCCCGTGGAACTGGTCCTTGCCATCGGTTAAAATTCCACGATACAGGCTGAACGGTAGGAGGATCCATGAAAGAAGCTAAGAAAATCTCGAGGCGCGGTTTTTTGGCCAAAGCCGGCGGCTCGGTGGTCAGCATTAGCTTGCCGGGAGTATTCGTGAAACTTCTGGATCTGAAAAACCGTGCCCTGGCCGGGGAGAAAAGACCTGACGGTAGACCCCGTCTTCCCCCTGGTCAGCTGGCAGTGGAAAAGATAATCGATATGGGCGGTATTCAGGGAGCCACCGAAATCCCAAACTGGAAGCTGAAAATCCATGGTGAGGTGGAGAAACCCACTACCCTGAATTTTCAGGAACTGCTCAAACTGAGCCAGGTAGATATCACCTGCGACGTCCACTGTGTCACCGGCTGGACCCTCCTGGATTCTCAATGGACTGGGGTCCTTTTGACAACAATGATGGATTTGGTCAGTACCAAAGAGAGTGCCCGATTTGTCATTTTTGAGGCGACCGCTGGCTATACCAGCAACATTCCCATCAGTGAGGCCCGCAAAGAGAACGTGCTCCTGGCTCACCGTTTCTACGGCGACAGGCTGCCTCGACCGCATGGTGCACCGGTACGCGCATTGGTGCCTGACCGCTATTTTTACAAGAGTGCTAAATGGCTGGAGGGTATTAAATTTACTGCCCGAGATGAACCAGGATACTGGGAGAGACGAGGGTACAGTAACTCTGCGGATCCGTGGAAAGAAGAGCGTTTCGGTTAAAAATAGTGTAGATTCTAGATTGCAAATGTTAGATTGCAGATTGTAGATGTAAAAGCTCAGCGGTTTGCAAGCAGAAAACTCTGTACCCTCAATCCACAATCTACAATGTGAAATCATACATGACACCTACTCTACTCTTGAACTGGGAGAGCACTTTAGATATAGTGAAAACGCTCACAATCCTCGGCCAAGCTTTACTTAATTGAGGAACCTCAACGAATGGATAACACTGCCGAATCTCGTAATGATATCTTCGTGGGCTCAGTCCTGGTTGTTGGTGGCGGCATCGCCGGCATGCAGGCTGCTCTGGATCTGGCCAACTCAGGCTA
>CAYFXH010000091.1:0-1568 GCA_964346905.1 uncultured Desulfobacteraceae bacterium
GTTTGCTGGGAGCGGTTCAAGAACCGAATGGTACAGGAAGGGCTGCGCGGCTGCGCGGTATAATGGTGGCCGGGAAAACCGGCACAGCGCAGGTCGTGCGCATGGCGGAGGAAGAGGAGGAAGAGAAGGATGAAAGAGAGGTTCCCTACGAGTATCGGGATCACGCCTGGTTTGTGGCCTACGCACCGGCTGAAGCCCCCGAAATCGTCGTGGTGGTATTGGTGGAGCATGGCGGCCATGGCGGTTCAGCAGCGGCACCGCTGGCCCGGCAGGTAATGGAGGTGTATTTTAAGGACAAACCGCCGGTGCAGGAAGCAAAGGATGCAGCCGGCAGCTGGCAGCAGGCAGCGGGCAGATGATTGCGGATTTCGAATTGCGAATTTCGAATTTAGGAAAGCATAGGGCATAGGGCATAGGGCATAGAGCAAGAATTTAGGAGTCAGAATTCAGGCGGATTCCGGTGCAAGGTTCAAGGTACAAGGTACAGGGAGGGGTGCTGACGAAGAATTACATAAGCGCTTTGGGAATGTTGGAAAACTGGAATGATGGAAACTGGGAACCCGCTTGCGGGACTGAGCGGAGCGAAGCGAGCGCGAACAATGTTGGGTCAAAGGGAGCTGAAATAAGTTGCAGTTGTTTTGTTTTCCCCATTATTCCAATATTCCGTGTCGCTTTCGGCTCCTAGCTCCTGACTCCTATAACTCTCACGCTATGCGCTATGCGCTCTGCGGTATGTGACCAATGATAGATAGACGCCTCATACAGAATTTCGACTGGTTGTTGCTACTTTTGGCGTTTGCCATCACGGCAGTCGGTCTGGTGACCCTATATAGTGCTCTATCCTACGGCGGTAAAGTCCACACCGATGTACTCACCCGCCAGATCTACTGGCTTGGGCTGGGAGTCGCGGTGATGATTTTGGCTTTCGCTTTGGATTACCAGTGGTTGGAACGGTTTGCTTATCCTGCATACGCGATTGGCCTGCTGCTGCTCCTGGCAGTGCTCTTCTATGGCAAAACCGTGTCCGGCTCCAAACGTTGGCTAGACTTGGGTCTGGTGGTCGCTCAGCCCTCTGAACTCATGAAGCCCCTTTTGGTGATCGGTTTGGCTCGCTATTTTGCCGGACAGGAGAAGCGCGGCGGCTACAGACTCCGCGAATTGGGCATACCTGCCATCCTGGTATCCCTGCCAGTCGCTCTCGTGGTGTTGGAACCAGATCTGGGGACGGCCGCGCTTCTGATCGCCATCTCAATTTCCATTATTCTCTTTGTTGGGGTAAGTCCTTCTTCTCTTCTCGTATTGGCGGGTTTTTCTCTGGGGTCTCTTCCTCTTTTTTGGTTCCAGATGAAAGGTTATCAAAGACAGCGTATTCTGACCCTCCTGGATCCTAGCCGAGATCCATTGGGGGCCGGCTATCACATAATTCAATCAAAGATCGCCGTTGGCTCAGGTCAGCTATGGGGTAAAGGGTTCCTTCAAGGCACTCAGAGTCAGCTGCGCTTCATTCCTGAGCACCACACTGATTTCATTTTCACCCCATTTGATCGCCTTGAACTGCGTGTTGCAGG
>CAYFXH010000091.1:1578-6160 GCA_964346905.1 uncultured Desulfobacteraceae bacterium
TTTGGCTGAAGAGTGGGGTTTTGTGGGCAGCGTCCTGCTTTTGGCGCTTTTCCTTTGTATTCTTCTGCGAGGTCTGAATGTGGCGCGTCGCTCCCGAGATCAATTCGGCACTTTGCTCAGTTTGGGAATTACTGCCATTATTTTCTGGCATGTGGCGGTTAACATCGCCATGGTTTTGGGTATGATGCCGGTGGTAGGCATTCCACTTCCATTGGTGAGTTACGGCGGATCATCAGCGGTGGTAACCATGGCGAGTATCGGCATTTTACTCAATGTAGCCATGCGCAAATTCGTATTCCAGAAGTGAACGAGCAGCGGGATGGTTCCCCTCAGGATATTGTGATTTTTTTTACTTTTTTTCTTGCAATGAATAATTTTGTGTGCTAATAAAAGCTCCCGGACAGACACAAAGCGCTTGCCACGCCAATTTTCGCGCCAGAATCACTCTTTACGATTACAGTTTTCTTCTAACAATCTTGATGGCTTGGGAACGGGAAGCGGTCTATTATCCATTTTGTTTAATGGTAGTGACCGATACCGGAAATGACCTCTCAAAGCACCAAGTTTGTTACCGTTTTAACAAAGATACGTTTGCTCCGGGTGTGAGGTGCGCGTAGCATTTCGGAGAGCAAGACCATGATCAATCCAGATGTTACTCTCCTCATTCAAATGGTCAATTTTTTGATTCTTCTGTTTGTCCTGAATCTCATTCTTTTCCGACCCATCCGTAAGATCATCAGAGAGCGTAACCAAATCGTCGATACATTCAATACCGACATCTCCTCCCTGACCGAAAAAGCCCAAGAGTCCATGGATCAATTTGAACAGAAGATCCTGGAGGCCAGAAAAGAAGGAATCTCCAGGGTTCAAGCAATGAAGGAAGAGGGCGAGGAGGCGGAAGCACAACTTATTGCCGCCACCAACAAGGAGGTTCAGGGCAAGATCGAGGAGGCTCGAAAAAAGGTAGAGTCAGAGATCCAGGGGGCGCGGGATCAGCTGAAGGTTCAGGTTCAGGCTTTCTCGGTGGCGGTGACCGAAAAGATCCTGGAGAGGAGTATTCAATGAATCGGCTTACGCAGAAAGGGATCCACAGATTCCTTGTCACGCTGAGCTGGTGCACTTTTGTCGTACTTTGGACAATGGGACTGGCCTGGGCCGTTGAGGGTGGCGAACACGGTGGCCCTTCCATGTGGCCAGATTTCTTATATCGCTTGCTCAATTTTTCCATTATGGTGGGACTGCTCATATTGGTCTATAAAAAGTTCGACCTAAAGGGGTTCTTTACCAAGCGCACCGAGAAAATTGCCAGCACCTTAGATGAGCTGGAATCAAAAAAGAAAGAAGCGGAAAAAACCTACGAGGAATACAAACAGAAGCTGGCCCAGCTAGATATAGAGACCGATCGTATCTTGCAGGAGTACATTGAGCAGGGCGAGAGAGAAAAGGCCAGAATTATCGCCGACGCTGAGAAGGCCGCGGCGGAGATTCGAGAGCAGACGGATATTGCCATTGAACAAGAGATCAAGAGTGCCAAGACGGAGTTGCAGAGGGAGATAGCCGAACTTTCGGTGACAGCAGCCGAGACAATGCTCAAGGAAAAAATTGGAGAAGAGGATCAGCAAAAGCTGGTGAATGACTTCATGGCAAAGGTGGTGAAGGCCAAGTGACCAACCAGATTTTAGCAAAACGCTATGCAAAAGCGCTGCTGACCTTAGGTCGCGAAGATGGCAACTACGTGCAGTACGGAGAAGAGCTGGACCAATTCGTGACCTTTTGGGAAAGGGAGACGGAATTTGCCGACGCTGCTGCCAATCCCCTCTACGCGAGAGAAAACCGTAAGATTATCGTCAGCGCCGTTGCTGACAAAATGGGGCTATCGCCGGTTTTCAAAAGTTTGCTCGACCTGAGGATGGAAAAGAACCGGATGAGCATGATCCGCGACGTCGGCAGTTTTTATCAGAGACTTTTGGACGAGCTGAGCAATATCAGCAGGGCCGAGGTGACAAGTGCCACACCTCTTTCGGCAGAGGCAGTGGAATCTATCAAAGCCTCCCTGGAAAAAACCACCGGCCGCAGCATCGTTGTTGAAACAGTGGTTGATCCCGCGCTCATAGGTGGAGTAGTGGCACGGGTTGGAGATTTGGTCTTAGATGGTAGTGTCAGGACTCAACTGGCGAGCATCAAAGAAAACCTAATGAAGGGGTGAGACGAGCCTATGGAAATCAGGGCCGAAGAAATCAGTCAAATTATCAGGGAACAGATCAAGGACTATGACAAGAAGGTTGAACTGAGCGAGACTGGCACCGTTCTCACTGTCGGTGACGGTATTGCCCGCGTCTACGGGGTGGACAAGTGCATGTCCATGGAGCTGCTGGAGTTCCCCACCGAACACGGCTCCGTCTATGGCCTCGCCCTCAACCTGGAGGAAGACAACGTGGGTTGCGCCATCATGGGCGAGGATATCCACATCAAGGAGGGCGCTCCCGTCAAACGCACCGGCCGTATTGCCGAGGTACCGGTGGGCGAGACAGTCATCGGTCGGGTAGTGGACCCGGTGGGCCAGCCCTTGGATGGCAAGGGTCCCATAGAGACGAAGCAGTTTTCTCGTATCGAGCGTATCGCTCCCGGCGTCATTCACCGCCAGCCGGTTAACGAGCCCATGTATACAGGACTCAAGGCCATCGACTCCATGACTCCTGTGGGCCGTGGCCAGCGGGAGCTGATCATCGGCGATCGGCAGATCGGCAAGACCGCCATCGGGGTGGATGCCATCATCAATCAGAAGGGCGAAGATGTCATCTGCATTTACGTTGCCGTTGGCCAGAAAAAATCTTCGGTGGCCCAGGTGGTTGAGACTCTCAGGCGGCACGGCGCCATGGACTACACCATCGTTATCTCGGCCACCGCCAGTGATCCCGCTTCACTGCAATACATCGCTCCTTATTCGGGATGCGCCATGGGCGAGTACTACCGGGACAACGGTCGGCACGCGCTGATCATCTACGATGACCTCTCCAAGCAGGCAGCAGCGTATCGGCAGATATCCCTGCTGCTCAGGCGACCGCCGGCCCGCGAGGCTTATCCTGGCGACATCTTCTACAATCACTCTCGTCTTCTGGAGAGGGCGGCAAAGTTGGCGGACAATGCGCCCGAACTTGATTCTCAGTACGTTAAGGGGGGTGGCTCCTTGACAGCCTTGCCCATTATTGAGACCCAGGCTGGCGACGTTTCCGCTTACATTCCCACCAATGTTATTTCCATTACCGACGGTCAGATTTACCTGGAGCCCGCTCTCTTTTTCGGCGGTGTGCGTCCGGCTATCAACGTAGGGCTGTCGGTTTCCCGTGTGGGCGGTGCCGCCCAGGTGAAAGCGATGAAACAGGTTGCCGGCCGTCTGCGACTGGATCTGGCCCAATATCGCGAACTGGAGGCTTTTGCCAAATTCGGTAGCGACCTCGATAAGGCTACTCAGCAGCAGCTCAATCGAGGCGTGCGTCTGGTTGAGTTGTTAAAACAACCGCAGTACGTTCCCATGCCGATGGAGGCGCAGGTGACGGCCATCTACTCGGGCACCCGCGGCTTCCTTGACAAGTATCCGGTGGAGAAGGTGGGGGAATATGAACGGCAAATGCTGGAGTTCATCGAGGAGAAGCATCCTGAAATCTTTGCGGAGCTCAAAGAAAAGAAAGAGATCGGAGACGAACTGGACGAGAAAATAAGTGAAGCTCTTACCGAGTTCGATGAGATCTTCCAGGCCGCCGGTTAAGATGTGAAAGGGAACGAGAGAAGCAACCCATGGCAACCCTTCGTGACATCAAGAGAAAGATCGATGCGGTCAAAAAGACCCAGCAGATCACCCGGGCCATGAACATGGTGGCGGCTGCCAAGCTTCGCACCACCCAACAGCAGCTAGAGCAGTTTCTCCCTTACGCCAGTCAGCTTACCGAAATTATGAACCGGGTGGCGGCCGGTGTTGAGCCCGAGGGTTTTCCTCTTCTCATGGACCACGAAGAAGTGGTCAAGGTCGAGCTGATCTCCATCACCGCCGATCGCGGCCTTTGTGGCGCCTTCAATAGCAACCTGGTTACTGCGACAGAAACGTTCATTGCGGAAAAGGAGCAGGAGGGTTTGGAGATATCACTCACGCTTCTCGGTCGCAAGGGAAGGGACTACTTCCGGCGGCGGAAGCGGCCCATGCGTGTCTTTCACGAGGGCATGCTGAACAATCCCAACATGGGTGATGCCAGTACCATTGGCCACGAGGTGATCGACCTATTCCTGACCCATGAAGTGGATGAAGTCTATCTGTGCTACGCCCAGTTCATCAACATGGTCACCCAGAGACCGGTGATCAAAAAGCTGCTGCCCATAGCCCCTGTTGCCATGGCAGAGGGAGAAGAGGAGTTGCTGGAATACATTTTTGAGCCGTCACGGGAAGGGGTTCTCAACGACCTGCTGCCAAACTACATTCATCTGCAGCTCTTGGAGGCCTTTTTCCAGACTGCGGTAAGCGAACATGCTGCCCGGATGACCGCCATGGACAATGCGGTGAATAACTGCAAGGAGATGGTGCGTGATCTGA
>CAYFXH010000091.1:6170-18541 GCA_964346905.1 uncultured Desulfobacteraceae bacterium
CATGGATATTGTCGGCGGCGTGGAAGCCTTGAAGAAATAAAGGTTTTTTCAGTGGTCTTTTAGGAGGATCTATGAATATCGGAAAAATCGTTCAGGTCATCGGCAATGTGGTAGATGTCGAGTTTGCAGAGGGGCAGCTGCCGCCGATTCTGTCGGCCATAGCCATCAGCAATCCGAGCATCAGTGACGAGGAAGATAATCTCATCGTCGAAGTGGCCCAGCACCTGGGCGACAATGTGGTGCGCTGTGTGGGCATGGATTCCACCGACGGCCTTATGCGGGGCATGCCAGCCAAAGACACCGGCGCGCCTATTCAGATGCCGGTGGGCAAGACCAGTCTCGGCCGAGTGCTCAATGTGGTGGGTCGACCGGTGGACGGTCTGGGGTCAGTTGAAGCAGAGCAGTACGCTGACATCCATCGGCCAGCACCGGGATTCACCGAGCAGGATACTTCGGTGAGGGTGCTGGAAACCGGCGTAAAGGTTATCGATCTTCTGGTCCCCTTCCCCCGGGGCGGCAAGATGGGGATGTTCGGCGGCGCTGGCGTGGGCAAGACCGTTATCATGATGGAGATGATCCATAACATCGCCATGCAGCACAAGGGCATCTCGGTGTTCGCCGGGGTGGGTGAGCGTACCCGCGAGGGCAACGACCTTTATCTGGAGATGAAGGAATCAGGGGTGCTCCCCATGGCAGCTCTCGTCTACGGCCAGATGACCGAGCCGCCTGGAGCCCGATCGCGGGTGGCCCTCTCAGCGTTGACCCAGGCTGAGTATTTCCGGGATGAAGAGGGCCAGGACGTACTCCTTTTCATAGATAATATCTTCCGCTTCACCCAAGCCGGTGCCGAAGTTTCGGCTCTGCTGGGCCGCATGCCCTCAGCCGTCGGCTACCAGCCGACTTTGGGGACCGACCTGGGGGAACTACAGGAGCGTATCACCTCCACCACCAAAGGCTCGGTCACTGCAGTCCAGTGTGTGTATGTGCCTGCGGACGACCTAACGGACCCGGCACCGGCCACTACCTTTGCCCATCTGGACGGCACCGTGGTGCTCAATCGGCAGATCGTGGAGCTGGGTATCTACCCGGCGGTGGACCCGCTGGATTCCACCTCGCGCATCCTTGCCCCCGACGTTCTGGGTGAGGACCATTACAGCACCGCCCGGGATGTACAGATGATTCTACAGAAGTACAAGGACCTCCAGGATATCATCGCTATTCTCGGGATGGACGAACTCTCTGAGGAGGACAAGATCGTTGTGGCCCGGGCCCGGAGAATCCAGCGATTCCTGAGCCAGCCCTTCTTTGTGGCCTCCCAGTTCACCGGCACCGACGGCAAATATGTCAAGGTAGAGGACACCGTGCGGGCTTTCCGGGAGATCGTCGATGGCAAGCACGACGAAGTTCCAGAGCAGGCCTTCTACATGGTTGGCGGCATCGATGAGGTCATGGAGAAAGCCAAGGCCATGGCGGCCGCATAACGGCCTGTTTTTTCCAGCGATTCTCCGATTGAGCGTGGGAGTCCAAAACGTTTGTACTTCCTTCCTGGAATAATGGAACACTGGAATGATGGAAGAATGGGGGTAAAAGAGGAAGAAACCATATTAATAATCCGTCCAATTCCTCTCGACCCATTATTCCACTCTTCCAGTATTCCAACATTCTCCGGCTGAACCGGATGAGCGTAGCGAACTAACGTGGAGAAGGTGAATTCATGGCAGAGAAAACGCTTTAATTAGATGGTTGGTGGTATTGAATAGGGGTTGGAGAAAGCCTAGAGTATGAGAGTCGCATAAACGGTAACCTAGTGGAACACTGGCCAAGTAAAGACGGGTTACAGAAAAATGTGCTCTATGTTGTAAAGATGGTGATTGTATGGCAGAGAAAACACTTCAACTGGACGTGGTAACTCCTGAACAAACCGTTGTGAGCGAGGAGGTTAGTATAGTGATGGCCCCCGGCTACTTTGGCGAGTTCGGTGCGCTGGCCAATCACATTCCTTTCCTTGCCCAACTTCAGCCGGGTGAAGTGAAGTATCGCAAAGACGGCCAGCTTGAATACTTGGTGGTGGGCGGCGGTTATGCGGAGGTGTTGCCCACAAAGGTGACCGTGCTGGCCACTACCGCTGAACGCGCAAAAGACATCGATCTGGAACGGGCTCTGGCTGCCAAGGAACGAGCTGAGCAACGTCTCAAAGAACGGCAAGAGGGCATTGACTTCTCTCGAGCGGAGGCAGCTCTCCAGAGAGCCATCGCCCGGATCAAGGCCGCAGAGAGAACCCAGCTGTAGGCTAGAACGAATTTTGGACATACGCAAGGCGGATCATTTAACGGGTCCGTCTTTTTTTGTGCGCATGGAGCTGGAACATTTCGGATTTCGGATTTCGGATTGCGGATTTCAAAAAGAAAACTTAAAGAGGGGGGTGCACGTTCATTTTGCCATCAACCACTACGTGCTACTGGCAACTTGAAGAGTATGGTGTGCGCTTAGCGGGCGTGCTAATTTGTGGGAGTGGCTTTCCAGCCACGATGGGCTGGTGATGGATGGTAAAATATCGCTTAGGATACCACCGAGGCCATAAACTCAGATTCGGCTGTCAGTTGTCCGTTGTTTAAAAGGCATAGAGCATGGAGCATAGGGCATAGAGCATGGGGGTGGAGTTAGGGTATTTCGGATTTCGGATTTCGGATTGCGGATTTAAAAGCAAGGAGCCAGGAGTCAGAATCCAGAATTTAGGAGAAAAACAATCAAAATTGGCTTCATCTGAGTCACCCGCTCTTTGAACCGCAGAATGTCGAACAAGGAATATCGAATGTCGAAGTGATCACTTCATCATTCTGCGGTTCCTTGTTCTGCGGTTCGATATTTAGAACTTTGAAGCATCTGTCCTCTGTCGTCTGTCCTCTAATCCCCGTTTCGCCGCTTCTCCGTCTCACCGCTTCGTTCCACTCTGCCCGCTGCCTGCTGTCAGCTGTTAGCTGCTCTATGCCTTTCCTGCAACTAACAACGGACGACGGACAACGGACGCTGTGTGGCAGCATTGCGTTTTTAGCTAGGATGCAGTAAAAGAGGAAATATGAAGGACACCGCTGCCCTGGTCCTGGCTGCAGGCAAAGGGACCAGGATGTATTCAGAGCTCGCAAAGGTTTTGCACCCCATCTGCGGTCGTCCTATGCTCGCCTATGCGCTGGCAACAGTACAAGAATTGGGTTTCGAGCCAGTGCTGGTGGTGGTAGGTCATCAAGCTGACCGCATCAAGGAGATTTTCGCCGACGCCGGAGTGGAATGGGTATTGCAATCCGAGCAACTGGGGACCGCACACGCGGTCCTCTGCGCACTACCGCACCTGATCGGTTTTTTCGGCTCGGTTCTCATCTGCTGCGGTGATACGCCCTTACTTAGGGGAGAGACCCTGCGCATGTTCGTACGGAGACATGTGAATGGCGATGCTGATCTCAGCGTTTTGAGCATGCTACTTGAGCAGCCGGGAAATTACGGCAGGATTATCCGGAATTATCAGGGCGAGGTATCGGCAATCATTGAAGCTAAAGATGCTGGTGAACAGGAGCGAGACATTCAGGAAGTGAACACCGGAATCTATTGCGCCAAGGTTGAGCTGTTGCGGGTAGTTATACCAGATATTGATAATGCCAACGCCCAGGGGGAATATTACCTAACCGACCTGGTACAGAAGGCAGTCGAGGGAGGCTGGAAGGTGCAAGCCGTTTCTGCCACTGAACCTGAGGAATTCCTGGGAGTGAATACCAAAGAAGAACTCGAGGCAGCCGAAAGGATCATTGCGCGCCGATTGGAGCAGAATTAAACCAAGAAGGCGTAGGATACCACCGAGGCCATGAACTCAGATTCGGCTGTCAGTTGTCCGTTGCTTAAGCGGCATAGGGCATAGAGCAAGGGGGTGGAGTTAGGGTATTTCGGATTTCGGATTTCGGATTTCAAAAAGAAAACTTAAAGAGGGGGGTGCACGTTCATTTTGCCATCAACCACTACGTGCTACTGGCAACTTGAAGAGTATGGTGTGCGCTTAGCGGGCGTGCTAATTTGTGGGAGTGGCTTTCCAGCCACGATGGGCTGGTGATGGATGGTAAAATATCGCTTAGGATACCACCGAGGCCATGAACTCAGATTCGGCTGTCAGTTGTCGGTTGCCTAAAGGGCATAGAGCATAGAGCATGGGGGTGGAGTTAAAGTATTTGGGATTGCGGATTGCGGATTGCGGATTTAAAAGCAAGGAGTCAGGAGTCAGAATCCAGAATTCAGGAGAGAAAAAATAAATAACAATTTTTCTAACTTACTGGCTCCTGACTACTAAACTATTACGCTATGCGCTTAGCGCTTTGCGCTATGCAGCAACGGACCACGGACAGGTTGATATCTTGACTAAGGGGTAAGACTCCACTGGAGTTGCGAGCTGTGACATCCACCCCATAATTTGAAGGAAAGAATATGTGCGGGATTATCGGACACATCGGCCAGAGCGACTGTGTGTCGCTGCTGGTCGAGGGATTGCAACGTCTGGAATATCGAGGCTATGACAGCGCCGGCATAGCCGTGGTCAGTGAGGGCAGGATTGAAGTGCGTCGCTGCCAGGGAAAGCTCAAGCAACTTGAGGCACTCCTAGAAGAACAACCGGTGCGCGGTACGGTGGGTATAGGTCACACCCGTTGGGCCACCCATGGCCCCCCTTCGGACATCAATGCTCATCCTCACAAAGTCGGTCCTATAGCGGTGGTTCATAACGGCATCTTCGAAAACTACCTTCCTCTGAAAAGGGAGCTCATTGACATGGGCTGCCAGATTCACTCTGAAACGGACACAGAGATTGTGGCACAGCTTATTAACAATCAGGTTGAAGCAGGTATGTCTTTTGAAGAAGCTGTGACCGAGAGCCTTCGCGTTATAGAGGGGTCGTATGCTCTGGTAATTCTCAATGAACGGGAGCCGGATAAACTCATAGCGGTACGAAAAGAAAGCCCTCTGGTACTAGGGCTGGCATCAGAGGCCTTACTGGTGGCTTCGGATATTCCCGCCATTCTGAGTCATACCCGTGAAGTGGTTTTCTTGGAGGATGGTGAGATGGCCATTCTCACCCGAGGCTCCTTTGAGGTAAGAGGCGCGGATGGGCAAACGCGGGAGAAGGAGGTGGCTCATATCACCTGGAACCCGGTGATGGCTGAGAAGGCTGGATACACGCACTTTATGGAAAAAGAGATTTTCGAGCAACCGCGAGCGGTGATTGATACCTTCCGCGGCCGCGTAAGTGAGTCGTCTGGGGAGATTTTCCTGGACGATCTTAATCTGGGAGACGATTTGATTCAGTCCCTGGACAAAATCGTTATCGTAGCTTGTGGCACTTCGTACCATGCCGGTATGGTGGGGAAATTTCTGCTGGAGTCTTTTTGTGGCTTACCAGTGGAAGTGGATCTGGGTTCAGAGTTTCGATACCGTGATCCCATCGTGAATTCGAAGACTTTGCAAATTCTTATCTCCCAGTCCGGGGAGACTGCGGATACCCTGGCGGCAGTGCGTGAAGGCCGCAATAAAGGGGCATTTCTTCTCGCCATAGTCAATGTGGTTGGCAGTAGCCTGGTACGGCAGGCAGACGGTGTTCTTTATACTCACGCCGGCCCTGAAATTGGCGTAGCTTCCACCAAGGCTTTCACCACCCAGCTGGTGGCCCTTTACTTGCTGTCGCTTTATTTAGGTGTAAAATTGGGTAGAATATCTCAGGATGATAGTCAGGAGTGTATTTTGGAACTGGTGAAGCTACCGAAGAAAATGGAAGCTGCCCTGGCAGAAGATAAGAGAATTCGGGCTATTGCCCGAGAATACGCGAACGCGCGAGATTTTCTCTACCTCGGACGCGGAATCAATTACCCTATTGCCCTGGAGGGAGCATTAAAGCTGAAAGAGATATCATACATTCACGCTGAGGGGTATGCGGCCGGCGAGATGAAGCATGGGCCCATAGCACTCATTGACGAACACATGCCGGTGGTGGCAGTAGTCAGCCGTGGCCTGACCTTTGAAAAGATGCTTTCCAACATGGAGGAGGTCAAGGCGCGGCAGGGCAAAATCATTGCAGTAAGCGATGATTCGAAAGAAAAACTTGCCGAAAAGGTTGATGCTCACATTCAGGTGCCGGCCACAACATCACATCTCGCTCCGGTTTTGTTCACCATCCCCTTACAGCTCCTGGCGTACCATATTGCGGTGTTCCGAGGAACTGATGTGGATCAACCGCGTAATCTTGCCAAGTCGGTTACGGTGGAGTAGTGCATGGCGCAAAGGGCATAGCGCAGAGCGTGAATCTTGAGGAGCAAGGAGCAAAAATATTACGGATTTCGGATTTCGGATTTTAAAATACTAAATTCACGACTGACACCGGGAACCCGCCCGATAGATGGGAGCCCGGAGGACAAATTAGCCTCAACAAATTCGCAATTCAAAACTACTTCGCTATGCGCTTCGCGCTTTGCGGCTCACGGAGTGAGCAAATCGGCTTGACTCTAGAAAGAGTGAGAGATTAAAATACTTCAATAACCTACGGCTGAGGGGAGAAGATTTTATGAGTGAGGAAAGCCCTACCAGTGGGAGTGCGACCATAGCAATGGAGGAGACGTCTGCCAATCAAGAGACCCCGTTCGATCGGTTGGAATCGAGAATTGATACTCTCATTGAGCGGTATGAGCAGCTGGTTAGCGAGCACAACCGTTGTGGCGAAGAACTGGCGGCAAAAGAGGCGCGCATTCGTGAGGTCGAGGCGCGACTTGAGCACTCTGAGCAGCAGAGATCGGAGGTGCGTGCCCGTCTGGACGCACTGATCGACAAACTCGGCCGTTTTTCGTAGGGGAGGGACGGTTTGATCCAGCAGGTGAAGGTAGGCATCCTGGGTCAGGAATATACCATCCATACCAAAGCCGATAGGGCGTATGTGGAAAAGGTGGCCCAACATGTGGCCTCGAAATGCCAAGAGGCACAGAGCAGACTCCGGTCTTCTTCGCTGGCGACCATCGCGCTGTTAGCTGCCCTAAACATTACCAGCGATTATCTCCAGGTGAAGGAGACGTACGAGCAGTTGGTCGACCGGATTGAGAGTAAACAGGAAAAACTCTCTTCCATCATATCCTGAAATATTTGATGCCCCTGCGGTGTTGGTGATTGGCAGCAAGTTCTTGAGCCAACATTAGAAGAACGGGGACCCTTCCTTGGGACGGTGTGTCGCGTCGACTTGCTCGAAGCGCCTGAAGGACCAACAGGGACCCCACCTGGTCACTCCAGGTTCAAAACAATCTGCCAACACGGCACCCTCGCGGGGGATTTTTTTGTCCGGTTTAACCGGTTGTGCCGGTTGCGTCAGTTTAGCTGGTTATGCTGATTCGGCTGCAAGCAAGCGGTCTTGATAAGGAGTAATGGGAAGACAGGCTAAACTTGGTGACTGGCGTAACAGGCTAAACCCCAAAAACCATTTTTATCTTGCTTAAATCATTATTTTTCGCTATTTTTTAGGCACCGCTCACGAGGTTTCCTTGGCGGATTCCTTGTAAGGTGGAGTGATGGTACATATCCGGTGTTGTTAGATTCGAGGGGTCGGGGATCGGGTCCCTGCCCAAGGCTTAGGAGGGGTAACTCGTAACCATCGCCGTTCAATGTAAGAAGATTCTTTAGCCTGCCGATAACGGGGGCGTAGAAATAAGCTGGCGATTCAGCGGCTTGCCCAAATTCTTTTCAACAGCTGTCCATGGTGACAAGCTGTTTAAATAAAAGCCTTTTTGAGGGCCCAACTTACAAAAACGTCGAACAAATATGAAAGGGGGAATGGTAACAAGCTTACGTTAACATAATGTATTGAGTTGTCCCTCGCAGAGAAAAGCGCCTCGAGTAAGGTGCAGTTCTATTGGATAACACCACCCCACCCTGAATTTCTTACCGGAATGTTCGCTGGCCGCGCACTGTGCGGTCCATCAGCCTCCCCATACATCCGTCGTTTATAGAACCTGGAGCGGAACTCCTACGGAGTAATTTGTTCTCTTTTTTCAGAGAGTTGCACAGTCCCGGAAAACATGGGAGCGATAACCATGACTGGAACAACGATGCTTTTGATATTATCTGGGATCCTGCTCGGAGCGTTGCTTGGCGCTTTCATTGTCAGAAAGAGTATGGAAGCCCGGATGACATCCACCACCAAAGCCGCTCAGAAGATCATTGATGAAGCCAGGAAGGAAGCTGAGACTTTAAGAAAAGAGGCGACGCTTCAGGCAAAAGATAACCTTTATCAAATGAAGTTGGATTTTGAGCGGGAGACCAAAGATACACGGAGAGAGTTGCAAAATTTCGAGCGCCGACTTCTGCAACGGGAGGAGAACCTTGAAAAAAAGGTTGATCTTTTTGACAAACGGGAGACCAGCCTGGCCCGAAAAGAAAAGACCATCCTTCATCAGGAAAAGGCGCTGACCGAGAAGCAAGAGACTTTGGAGCAGCTTATCCAGGAACAGCGGGCGCAGCTTGAGCGCATCGCCGGAATCCCATCCTCTGAGGCCAAGGAATTGCTGATCAAGTCCATGGAAACTGAGGCGCGACATGATGCGGCCAGACTCATCAAGCGGATAGAGACGACCGCTCGAGAACATGCTTCGAAAAAGTCAAGGGAGATTATCTCCCTCGCCATCAAGCGCTATGCAGGGGACTATGTGGCGGAGAAGGCGATCTCGGTGGTAAACCTTCCCAACGAAGAGATGAAAGGAAGAATTATTGGGCGAGAAGGCCGCAATATCAGAGCCATCGAAGCTGCAACCGGCGTTGATCTGATCATAGATGACACGCCTGAGGCGGTTATTCTCTCTGGATTCAACCCTATCCGCCGTGAGGTGGCGCGGTTGGCGCTGGAGCGATTGATCAGTGATGGGCGCATACACCCAGCCCGCATTGAGGAAATAGTTGAAAAGGTCAATCAGGAAGTAGAGAACGCTATCCGTGAGGCTGGCGAGCAGGCAGCTTTTGATGTTGGGGGGCACGGCATCCATCCTGAAGTGATCAAGTTATTGGGAAAATTGAAGTACCGGACCAGCTACGGTCAAAATGTCTTACAACATTCGTTGGAGGTTTCTTTTCTCTGCGGCATCATGGCGGCTGAGCTGGGGATGAACGAGAAACGGGCCAAGCGAGCTGGCTTGCTTCATGATATTGGCAAGGCAGTGGATCATGAGGTGGAGGGGCCGCATGCTACCATAGGCGCCGAACTCGCCAAAAAATATGGGGAGTCAGCCAAAGTGGTTCACGCGCTCGCTGCGCATCACGAGGACGTGGAGCCAGAAAGCGTTCTGGCAGTGCTGGTGCAAGCCGCTGACACCCTCTCGGGGGCTCGGCCTGGTGCCCGCAAGGAGCTCATGGAAACCTACGTGAAGAGACTGGAGGAGCTGGAAAAAATAGCGAATTCCTTCCGGGGGGTGAGTAAGTCCTATGCTATCCAGGCTGGCAGGGAACTTCGTATCATAGTTGAAAATGAAAAGGTCTCCGACGAGGAATCGGTGATGTTGAGTCGCGACATCGCCAAACAGATCGAAAGTGAACTCAGCTACCCCGGACAGATAAAAGTTACCGTTATCCGTGAAACCCGGGCAGTGGAATATGCAAAATAATCGGTTGAGCCGGTTAAGCCGGTTGAGCCGGTTAAGCCGGTTGAGGCGGTTATGCCGGCTAAACTGGCAAACTGGCTAAACCGACTAAACTGGCTAAACCGGCTTAACCGGCTCAACCGAGAGATGGTTTACCATGATAGACAAAGCCCCGGGGCTGATACGGGTTCTTTTTGTTGGAGACATAGTGGGTAAGCCAGGGAGGCTGGTGCTCAGGGCTCTCCTGCCGCAGCTCATTGGAAGTGGGCAGATAGATTTTGTCATTGCAAATGCGGAAAATGCTGCTGGCGCGGCAGGGCTGACCCCTCAAGTGGCTGAAGAGTTATTGGAGATAGGCATCGATGTGCTCACCTCCGGTAACCATATCTGGAAAAAGAAGGAAATCGAGCCGTACCTGAAAGACAGCAGGAGGGTACTCAGGCCGGCTAACTATCCGCCCGGGGTTGTGGGCAGAGGACATACGGTGCTGAAAACTGCAGGCGGAATCGCAGTTGGCGTTGTTAACCTCGAAGGCCGGGTCTTCATGAGTTCTCTGGATTGTCCTTTTAGGGTGGCCGACCACCTTATCGGGCAGCTAACGGGAACCACCGCCATTGTCATAGTGGACTTTCACGCTGAAGCGACATCAGAAAAGCAGGCACTTGGATGGTATTTAGATGGACGGGTCAGTATAGTGGTGGGAACGCATACCCATGTGCAAACAGCTGATGAGCAGATTCGGTCATCCGGAACAGCTTATATAACAGACGTGGGCATGACGGGGGCAACAGACTCGATCCTCGGCATCAAGAAGCAAGAGGCTATTGCCCAGCTCGTGAGCCAAACGCCGCAGAAATTCACGCCAGCCAAGGGTGGGCGCCAGCTACAGGCTGTTCTCTTTGATGTCTCCCCGGAGAGCGGGCATACCCAGTTCATTGGACGAATCTGCAAGTCCATGGATGACTAGAGCCAGCTGGCAGGAGGCAGCAGGCAGCGGGCAGAGTGGAACGACGTGGTGAGATGGAGAAACGGCGACGCGGTGAGAATGGGATTAAAGATCAGACTACAGAGGTTGGATGTGGCGCCTGATTATTTTGAAATCCGCAATCCGAAATTACTGAAGTGCCTAGTAAATGAGCGGGGGATTTAGGCTTGAAGAATGCTTATGACGTATTAGAGGAGCGGGGTTTCATAGAACAGAGCACCGACGCAGTTTCTTGCCGCAAGCAACTGGAAAAACCGGCTACCTGTTACATCGGCTTCGATCCCACTGCTTCAAGCCTGCATGTGGGGAGCCTCCTTCCCATTATGTCCTTGGCTCACATGCAGCGCTGTAAGCACCGCCCCATCGCTCTCGTGGGTGCAGGGACAGCCCTGGTGGGTGATCCCAGCGGCAAAACAGAGATGCGCCAAATGCTCAGCCGCGAGGAAATCGATGCCAACGCCGAACTACTAAAGGTTCAGTTGGACCAGTTTATTGATTTTGAATCAGAGCGGGCCTTGCTCCTCAACAACGCTGAATGGCTGCTGCCATTAAATTACATTGAATTTCTGCGAGATATTGGCCGTCACTTCAGTGTGAACCGGATGCTCAGTGCCGAGAGCTATAAGATGAGGCTGGAGACCGGGCTGAGCTTCATCGAGTTCAACTATATGTTGCTGCAAGCCTATGATTTTCTTTATCTTCTAGATGGTTACGACTGCCGTATTCAAATGGGGGGCAGTGACCAGTGGGGGAATATCGTCGCAGGAGTTGATCTGGTTCGGCGGATGCGGCAAGAGACAGTCTATGGCATAACCTTCCCCCTGATTACCACCGCCAGCGGCGAAAAAATGGGAAAGACCGCAAGTGGGGCTGTGTGGCTAGATGCTCAGCTCACTTCACCGTACGAGTATTACCAATACTGGGTTAATACTGAAGACCAGGATGTGGCGCGATTTCTGGCATATTTCACTTTTCTGCCTATGGAAGAAATTCACGCGGTAGCACGGCTGGAGGGTGCAGAGCTCAACCTAGTGAAAACTGTACTTGCTTATGAAGTCACCAAAATCACCCACGGAGAGGATGCAGCTCGTGCTGCCCAGGCGGAGTCGGAGGAGATCTTCGGAGCGCGGAGTATTCCGGACGCTCTTCTGCCCAGCAGCAGGGTTCGAAGACAACCAGTATCCAAGGTTGACTCCGCCACTGCGAGCATGCCCACCACAACCATCGCCTCAAGCCGGTTGAGCCAAGGTATCGCCGCCTTCGAGCTTTTTGCGGAGGTGGGGCTTTGCTCTTCAAAGGGTGAAGCAAGGCGGCTCATCCAGCAAGGAGGAGGTTACATAAACAGCCGGCGGATTCAACAATTTGATGAGCGGGCCACTTTGGACCACCTCGAAAAGGGAGAAATACTGCTGCGGGCGGGCAAGAAGAAGTACCATAGAATTCAAGTGGATGAGAGCGAGTAAGGCATAGGGCATAGGGCAGAGGGCATGGAGAATAATCAGCTCTCCCTATGCTCTATGCCCCATGCTCTATGCTAGGTTCTCTGGCTCCTGGCTACCTGCCCTGAGCCTGTCGAAGGGCTGACTTCTTGTCACTATTGTATTTTTCTCTGACTTTTCCCTTGACATTAAATCTTCGTTCTTTGTATAAGCCCAATTGCTAGGCTGGTGGAAACACCTTATTTAAGCTTGACAATGCCTGATTTTCGTATTATAAAAGAAAGTCCGGTAGTATGTATTTGATCTTTGAAAACT
>CAYFXH010000092.1:0-6359 GCA_964346905.1 uncultured Desulfobacteraceae bacterium
GAGAGCTACCCATCTATACAGAGCAGTACGATTTGGTGCGACAACAGGCCAGGGACAGCACCCCTAGCTGAGCGTGTCATTTGCACTGCTAGGTGTTTTGATGCAGTTGACTGTAAGGCTCTAATCTCTCACAGAGATCACAGAGAACTCAGAGAGCTCTATGAAAAGAAAGGAATTGATCTGGAAATTGAAACTTTTGAGTGTTGCTTAAAAGCTTCATGAGGAGTGCCCATTGGAAGTTAAAATAAGTGAGCTTATTTTCCTCTCCAATGGGCCGCCACATCGGTCCCGATAAGCATCTATCGGGACCCCCCGCTTCGCGGGAGCTTTTAAGCATTTGTTTCGAATTTCGATATTCGGATTTCGAAATTACCCGTAGGTTTCACTGCTCTATGCCTCTGGGGTGAACTAAATGGATGAGTGATGGGAGAACGTTACGAAATCTGTTTGAGTGGTTCTGGAGGACAGGGTCTCATTCTCGCCGGGATTATCCTGGCTGAGGCTGCTGGTGTCTACGAAGGTAAACACGTTGCTCAGAGCCAGTCGTATGGGCCTGAGGCTCGGGGTGGAGCCAGCAAGGCAGAGGTGGTCATCAGTGACGAAGAAATTGACTATCCCATGGCCACCAGGCTGGATCTTTTGCTGGCAATGAACCAGAAGTCATCGGATTCATTTTATTTTGATCTGAAGCCAGAGGGAACTCTGGTGGTGGATTCTACCTTCGTGGGCCAAACCCCCACCACCAAGGCCATTCGCATCCCTTTTACCGAAATCGCCCGTAAAGAACTGGGCAGGGAGATGGTGGCCAACATTATCGCCTTGGCTGCGCTTGCAACCTTGACCAAGGTGGTTTCACTGAAGTCCCTGGAAGCTGCGGTTCTCGAACGCGTTCCCAAAGGAACCGAGGAGTTAAACCGAAAGGCGCTACAACTCGGAGCCAAAGCGGCCAGGGCGATTTTGAAGGAGAGAAAGCCCGAGTCGATGCAAGGGCACGGGCCACACCATGAGGATACTTCTTACGAATGATGATGGCATTTATGCCAAGGGGATCGAAGTCCTGCATGAGCACCTCTGCAAAGAGCATGAGGTGCTGGTGGTGGCTCCCGAAACCGAGCAAAGCGCAGTGGGTCATGC
The DNA here is from genome assembly GCA_964346905.1 of uncultured Desulfobacteraceae bacterium. Taxonomy (GTDB): domain Bacteria; phylum Desulfobacterota; class Syntrophobacteria; order BM002; family BM002; genus BM002. The sequence goes on from CAYFXH010000092.1 coordinate 1,135, forward strand.
CATCACTCTCACGGATCCCCTCCGGGTAAAGCCCATAGACCGCAATGGCGTTTTCTTTGGCTATGCGGTTAAGGGTACACCCGCGGACTGCGTCAAGCTGGCCATAAACGAGCTCATGGAGCAGCCACCGGACCTGGTGGTTTCCGGAGTTAATCTGGGCGCTAACGTCGGCATCAACGTGATCTACTCGGGTACAGTGTCTGCGGCCACCGAGGGCACTATCCTGGGAGTGCCGGCCATTGCGGTTTCCATAAACACCTTCAGAGACCCGGACTTCACACCCGCAGCCAGCTTTATCTGCTTACTGGCGCGGCAGGTGGCAGAGCATGGTCTTCCCCCCCACACCTCACTGAACGTCAATGTTCCGGCTATTCCGGAGAGCAAGATACGGGGCGTCCGAATCACCCGCCAGGGAGTCACCCGGTTTGTGGAAAGGTTTGAGCGCAGGACTGATCCCCGGGACAATGTCTACTACTGGCAGTGCGGTAGCACCCCGCCGCTGGAGGAAGACGGGAACACCGATGCCAGCGCCCTGGCGGGCGACTATATTTCCATCACACCCATTCACCACGACCTCACCAACTACGATTTTCTGGAATCCCTCAGTGCCTGGTCATTTCCCAAGGTCTCCGACGAGTAAGCTCAATTCCTGTTTACTACCTGTGCCCAGAAAACCATATTCTTTTTCTGTGAAAGACAGTCCCTGGTCAGTTGCCCGTTGCACCCAGATTTGAGCTCATATTTTGGCAATCGGGTTTGTCAATATACTCTGTAGTGGGAGTCAAAAAGGGTACAGTCTGCTCTTGACTCTTGATGTGGATTGAGCTGGCCACTTGCCTTTAGATTAAGGCCAATTACCAGCCCGTGTGGCAGGGCGAGGCTGTTAGGACAGCCGAAGCTCGTTCTCCAACTCCTTGATGACGGCCCGCTCCGAGGCAGACACCTTCGAGGTCAGCCCGAGGAAGCCACCGGCCGACTCGGCCACGGCCAGCGCCCAATCAAGCGTGGTCTCACGCATCCGGAGACGCTCCTCCTCGGTGAAGGTTTCCCAGATATCTCGGACGTACCTCTTCCAGGTCTCGAACAGCCCTTCGTCAGGTCGGTGCGCAAGCCAGGTTTCGAGCAGCTGATGTCCAGGGGTTCCCGGAGATATCCCCCGCTCTTCGGCGGCCTTCATGACCGCGTCGCGCTCGGGATCCTCCAGCCTGCCGTCGGCCCAGGCCACCACCGTTAGCGGCACGAGTGTCAGCGCCAGGACCGTCTCGGGACCGATGCCCAGCTCCATCAATCGGTCGAGAAATTCATCATCCTTGATCTGAACCACCGCACGGAGCGCCTCCCGTCGCTCCTGCTGCCGCAGCTGCTCAAGGAGACGAATGTTTTCTTTGGCAAAGAACGCTTCCTCTAGCGCTCGGGCGTCCGCAAGGATTCTCTCTCGTTTCATCGTCTCCATCTCCTCGTCGGGGGCTGCACTGCTGATAAGAACTCCCTTTCGATAGGGGCGAAGTATAGAATGACAGAACCTTTTGTGTCAATCGTTGGAAACGGCAACAGAGAACAAGGGAGAACGAAGACGGGCAATAGAAAATTATAATTTTATGGGCGTCCCCTCTTTTACACTTTTACAGTGGAAAATGACATGCCACTCTATGGGCCTGGCCCACATCATGGAGGCTCGGTTCACTGTAAGGATCGGTGCATACTTTGGGCTTGCCTTCCGCCTGGTACACTGGACAGCGTGGAAAGAAACGGCAGCCGCTGAAAGGTCGCTCGAAGTCGAACACGCCCCAATCACCAGAGGATCCTGGCAACGCTAGACCAGAGACTTCCTGGCTCTCTTTGGTAACCAGTGAGGACCAGAGGCTGCGAGTATAGGGGTGACGAGGTGCGCGGGCTATGTGGCTGGTCAACCCCAGCTCAACGATCCTGCCTAAATACATGACCGCCACCTTGTGGCTTACCAGCTCCACCATGCGTAGGTCGTGGGAGATGAAAAGGTATGAGAGATTAAGTTTTTCCTGTAGATCCTTGAGAAGGTTGACCACTTGAGCCTGAATAGATACATCCAGTGCGCTTGTGGGCTCATCTGCAACGAGCAATCGAGCCCCCACTGCTAGGGCGCGGGCAATGCCCACCCTCCGTTTTTCACCCCCTGAAAGCTCATGGGGGAAGTTACTCAGCTTGCTTTTCTTGAAGTTAACCTGTTCCAGCAGTGCGCTGATCCTGCCATCCACCTCCGGCCCACTTATCTTGTGATGAACCTCCACTGCCTCTTTCAAAATTGCCTGGACTCGCATTTTTGGGTTGAGGGCGGCATCGAGATCCTGAAAGACCATCTGCATTTCTTTCCTCAGAGGATGGAATTCCCGCGCTGAGAGAGAAAGGATCTCTTTGCCATCAAAGAAGATTTTACCTGAAGTGGCGGGGATAAGCCGAAGAATAGTCTTGGCCACGGTGGTCTTTCCGGAGCCCGACTCCCCCACCAGACCAAGGGTTTCATTTTCCTTGAGGTAAAAGCTAACGTCATCCACAGCAGGAATGGTCCTCTGACCTCCTCGTCCCAAAGAAAAGGGTCCCTTCCCCTGGAGGTAATACTTTTTAAGATTAACTACATCGAGAATTGTTTTGCCCATGTTCTTTAGCCCGGATGGTTCATGAATCTGTGTCGCGAGACCTTGAAACTGGGAACCCGCTTGCGGGACTGAGCGGAGCGCAGCGAGCGCGAATTAGATGGCCGTGCCACCAGGCAACCGCAGGGACTCGAATCCGAGGCGTACTTGAACAGTACGATGCAGGGTGCGAGACCCGAGGACGCCTGGAAGGACGGTCATATGCATGGTCGTAGCAGCCGATTCATGAATCATCCTGGTTAGTCGCAATAAAGCCAGCACCGAACCCGCTGGCCGGGAGCGATCTCCTTGAGTGGTGGCTCATGTCTTTGGCAGTTCTCCCTGATGCTATCTTTGACCTGATTGCAACGGGGATAGAATCTGCACCCCTCAGGGATCTTCATGTTGTCGATTACATCGCCTTCAATGGCCTGCAAAGAGACTTTTTCTTTGATATGTTTATCGTCAGGTATACAGGCAAGAAGTGCGGTGGTGTACGGGTGGTTGGAGCCACCTTGGGTTCTGAGAACGTCCTGGACTGAGCCCGATTCCATCACCCTGCCACCATACATCACAGCTGCCCTGTCCGAAAGCCTTCCGATCACCTCGATATCGTGACTTATGAGCATAGTGGTTATGTTCAATACTGCCTTGAGTTCCATTAATAGCTCCACTACCTTCGATTGAATTGTGGCATCAAGGCCCGTTGTCGGCTCGTCGGCGATCAAGAGCGAAGGCTCTGCGGCCAGGGCCATGGCAATCATCACCCGCTGGCACATGCCACCTGACAACCCATAGGGATAGTTGTGGTATCGCAACCGGGGGGAATCGATCTTTACCCTGTCAAGCCAGTAAAGAGCCCTCTCTTCGGCATGACGGCGATCTTTGATTCCAGTATTGAGTTGGATGGCTTCCCTTATCTGTTTGCCCACAGTTGTAAATGGATTGAGCGAAGACTGTGGATCCTGGAAGATCATCGCGATTTCTCTGCCCCGGATGTCTCCCATGAGCCGCTCTGTTCTTCTATGCCAGCCTGCCCAGTCCTTTTGCACCTCCATAATTCGGCCATCTCTTCTTTTCTGCTGGACGTAACTATCCAGGTCTTGAAGCAGGTTTTTCTGAAGACCATTGGAACAGTACTCTATCCTCCCGGAAATGACCCCCGGTTCTGCCCGGAGCAGACCCATAACGGATAAGGCGATGACAGTTTTGCCGCTGCCGCTTTCACCAAGTACCCCAAGGGTCTCTCCTCGCTCTATCTGAAGATCTACGCCCTCCGCTGCCCGAACAAAGGCCTGTTGGTTCCGAGCGTAGAAAAAGGTGTGCAAGTTTTCTATCTTCAATACGGCCGCGTCACTCATTTGCTCCTATGCCCCCCCTCAAGTATGTTGTTCAGCCCGTCACCCAGGAGATGAAAGCCCAAGATGGTGATCAGTATGGCGATAGCGGGTGTAGTGGAGAGCCAGAATTTTCCTTGCAAAAGATAATTAGCCCCCGACTGCACCATGTTGCCCCAGGAAGGCACGGGCTCTTGCACTCCGAATCCAAGATAACTGAGGCTGGTCTCAATGAGAATGACCTCGGCCATCCCGAGCGTCGCCTGAATGATGAAAAGGGAGCGGCAGTTGTACCAGAGGATATGCTTGAAAACAATTACCCGATTCTTGAGACCCAGGGCGATGGCGGCCTCGATGAAATTCTTCTGCTTGAGAAAATTGATTTTCCCCCTGACGTGAGAGAGCACATTGGGGACGTTAGTCAAACCGACAATGATCATAATGTAGTAGATATCGGGCTTAAAGGCGGCAATTACCAGGAGAATCAAAACGAGTCGCGGGAAAGAATCGATAAGATTGGCAAGGTAGAGGACGGCCGTTTCGGCGGCTCCGCCTCGATAGCCGGCCAACACACCAAAGAAGGTGCCGAATATGATTCCAATACCGATTGCGAGCAATCCAGGCACGAAGTAAGCCTGAATTCCGACGATGAGCCTGGCAAGGATATCCCTGCCCATGAAATCCGTGCCGAGAAGATGGCCCCCAGCTCCCGGTGGTGCCATGAGCAAAGAGAGATTCATCTCTTGCGGGTCATGGGGAAGAAAGTTAACCGCGCCCATGATGTAGGATAGCACCACGAGGATAACAATAAAGAGACCGTACCCTACATACAGGAGATCTAGGGGAGCGGCTCGTTTCCACAGGGGCCGACTTGACAGATCACTCACATTTATTGACCCTTGATAATACCGCCTCATGCTTGTCATCGGCTCCTCTTTTCGTGAGATGCCCTCGGATTAACCATGACGTACACCACTCTTTGAGCCAGCGTGCCGAGTCGAACGAAAAGCGCTGCCACCACGGCAATTCCCATTATGATGGGATAGTCCCTATCCAGGGCGGCCTGCCACGCCATCCTCCCCATCCCAGGCCAGTTGAAAACCTGCTCCACCACTACGGCACCGCCGAGGATGAAGGGGATTTTGCTGGCAATGATCTCAGTTATTGGGATGAGGAAGCCTTCTTTAAAAGCATGTCGCCAGGCGGAAGCCCCTTTGGCGCGAGCGGTGCGCACATAGTCTTCCCTCAAAACCCTGCCCATTTCATCTCGGAGGTGACG
>CAYFXH010000092.1:6369-18449 GCA_964346905.1 uncultured Desulfobacteraceae bacterium
CCTCGCTGATGGTTCCGTTGCCCACTCCCAGGACTAAGATGGGCAGGAGGAAGAAGAGGGGGCCCAGCTCCTGCTTATTTGAATAGCCATAAAGGATAGGAAAGAGCTTGAATTGGTGGAGAAAAATGTAGATCACCACGTAGCCCAACCAGAAAACCGGTAGGGCCGAGACCACGTAGCTGAGCATGGTGAATGGCCAATTGAGCGGTGTGTCTCCCCGCTGCGCTGGCGATAAGGCAATGGGCACGGCAATAAGAAGTGTTATCACCATAGAGCCCACGGTCAAATATAAGGTGTTGATCCCCACCCGAACAATCTCTTGCAGAACCGGAAGCCCGGTGCGGATGGAGGCGCCGAAATTTCCTTGCAGCATGTTTCCAAGCCACAGCAGATACTGGGAGTGCCAGTGCTTCGGCACTCCGAGAGCCGCGCGCAACTGTTCCTGCGCTTCAGCAGTGGCAATCTGTCCCTCCAGCAGCAGGCTGAATGGGTCTCCGGGGGAGCAATAGAGGACGAGAAAGACCACAAAGCTCACTCCGAGAAGGAGGAGGGCAGTGAGAGCAAGCTCCCTGACGAGTTGCAGAGCTACCGGTCTTAAAAAGGAAAGTCTCATTGTTTAGCATAAACAGGGCCCTCCTGGGGAGGGCCCTGTGGAAGGATACGCAACAGCAAGGATTACCTTTGCTCTTGCTCCGGTATGTACCAGCGGTCGGCAAAGGAGAAAAACTTGTAGGGATGGATGGCGACGTGGCGAAGCTTCTGGTGATAGGCGGCATAGTTCGTCAGCGTCCAAAGAAAGGTGTATGGACATTCCTCTGCGAGGAGCGTATGGAGCTTGCGGTAAATTGTTCTCCGCTTCTCATGGTCAAGTGTCAGCTTACTCTCCACGATAAGACTGTCTATTTCCGGGTTTGAGTAGCCGCCGAAATTATTCCTCCAGGGGCCGATCTCGGACGAATGAAACAGGGAGGTGATGTCGGCGGAGTCATCAAACACCCAGGAGGCAAACACCACATCGAAGTCGTGTTTGAGAAAGACGTCCTCTTTCCAGGCCAGCCATTCCTTAAACTCTCCCTCTATGTCCACCCCTATTTTGCCGAGATAATTCTGGAACGCCAGGACAACTCGCTTTACTCCTTCGCTCTCTTTTTCTATGGGAACTTTCAGAGTCAATGATAGTTTCTTACCATCTTTTTGCATTATACCGTCGTCACCCCTAGTGAATCCTGCTTCCTCCAACAGTTCTATTGCCTTTTGTGGTTCGAAAGGCAGAGGCTCAACATCGAGATTATAGGCCCAGCTTCCTGGGGCAAAGGGACCAGAAATCATGGTACCCTGTCCATTGAAAAACGATTCAAGCATCTCCTGCCGATTTACCGCATAGGTGATTGCCTGTCGAACCCGCTTGTCAGCCAACAACGGATTTCGGACATTATAGCCAAAAAACGAATAAGACAGGGCGTTGTACGGCTGCAGGACCAACCGTTTGTCGCCCTGTATCTGAGGTATATCTCGCGGATTCACCAACACAATCATATCGATGGCATTGAACATTAAGGCCTGGCTCATGATATTCTGGTCGGCGAAAGGTCGCGCCACAAATTTGTCGAGGTGGGGGCGGCCGCCGTAGTAGTTATCGTTTGCCACCAGTATGACTTCTCCGTCGGCGGTGACATTTTTGAGCATATAGGGACCTGTGCCGATGGGCTTGTGGACAAAGGGGTCTTCCCGTGTCAGAAATTCTGGATTTTCCGGCCCATGCTGCGGAATTATCTTAAAACTGAATTTGGCAAGTCCGTTCAAAATTGGTCTTTTCAAGGTAAACTGTACAGTGTAATCATCGACCTTGACCACACTCTCGATAAACTCATAGCGAACCTTAAGTGGGGTGATGGTTTGAGGGTGCATCATTATATTGTAGGTAAAGATGACATCCTCGGCGGTAAAAGGTTTTGCTTCTTCGTCTTCCTTTGGATGCCAGGTGACATCCTTGCGCAGGTAGAAGGTGTACGTCAGACTGTCATCGGAAATCTCCCATCGTTCGGCTAGTTCCGGCACAATTTCCTGCTTTTCATCTATGCCCACCAGACCGTTGAAAAGGAGTTCGCTGATTCGCAATGAAATCATATCGTTGCTGGTTACCGGATCCATGGTCGCCGGCCTGCCGTATTCACCGTAATTCAGCGAGCCTCCCTTGGGATAGCCGTCGTCAGTGACGGTGGCCTTCGGTTGGGGCAGAATCAACACAAAAACAGTCAGAGAAGCAATGAAAAAAGCACTCGCTAACCTTTTCATAATCGCCTCCTCAAGCGATAAGCTTGACTATCGTACGCTCAAACAACTGTTGCCTGATTCGATGTTTCTCCTGTAAGCCTGACGATAGCAGTCGTTGCCAACATGGAAACAATGTATGTAACTCAAAAAAGCTTGGCATCCCCGGCACTCTTCTGCTCCATGGCATACACACCCTGCATGGAGACTTGTATTTGACGTACAGCCGGAAATTGATTGCGCATGCCAAAATAGATTTCCAGTGCCTCAGAGAATCTCTTGGAACGATAATATGCCTCCGCGAGATTGATCAGCATGAGCGGATCATTATGCTCTATTTTGTTCTTGTTGCTCTTGTCCCTAGCGGTTTCCATATAGGCTATGGCCTCCTCGTATCTGTGCTTCCACAGATAGTAATTGCCGAGAGCATAATGCACTGTCTCGAATGTCTTCCCCTCCCTGGCCCCCACCAAAGTGGATGCCTGGCTTACGATGTCCGAGCACTCAAGCTGGAGTCTACTGCAAATAAGTAGCGTATCTGCAAGCACATGGGGCTCCTTTTTTTGCCACGACCAGTTTTCCAATTGCGTTTTTGTCTGCACTCTGCCGCTCTTCCACGAGCGAGTCACGGACTGGAAGACCTCTGCCCTTTCTCTGTAGCTTGCAGGTATCAGTCCGGATGCGAGAGCACCATCGAGGATCTCGATGGACTCGTCAATATTGCCGAACTGGGCATGAGCATGGGCGAGGTAATACTGTGCCACCCCTTTTACCGTTGCGTCTGCTGCTGCTTTCTTGAGATATTTCAGACTGGCCCTTCCATAGAGGACTGCAAGGTTCTCGAGCAAAGATGGAGCATAGAAACGGACAACCTTGTTCTGGTCCAGGATCTCTTCATAGAAGAATTCACTCAAGTCTGTGCTCTTGATCAGGTGTAACCCCTTGTCGATTTGTCCTTCCCTGGCATACACGGTGATGAGGTTATTAATCAGGCGAATTGATGCATCCTGGTTGGATTGCTTCATGAGTTGCCTGATCTGTTCGCATATCTCCAATGGTTCCCTATCTGCCAGCCCGAGCCTGCTGTAGGCGGCGGCAAGTTCTGACAGTACTTCCGGATTAGCTGTCTCCGCAGTGCTCCAGAGTTCATCAGCCTTCTTGTTTTTTCCCTGGAGATAGTAACTGCTTGCCAGGATGATTTTCGCCAGGGATCTATCCCTGGGCTCGATGTTTTTATCCGCAATGGATGCTCGCAATAAGGCAGCTGCCTCAGCCGGTTTCCCTGACTCTAGAAGGGTCTGGCCCAAATAGAGCTTTGCATAGCGGCTCCCATCTTTCTTGTCAGACGCTAGGAGCTTGCCGAGATAGTCCAGCTGCACAGACACTGCTGTCCGATGAAGTTCTCGGTAGACTTGGGCGCTGGCCAGGTAAGTCATTCCTAGACCAAGATAGAGCTTTCCCTGCCGGCTTGGCTCTGCGATACTCAGGTGGTCAAAGAGGGTGGCAGCAGCATCTTCATAATGGTGTTTGTTGTAGGACTGCATGCCCCGCCTTATGGGGTCCGCGGCAACGGCCGATAAGGGTCCTATCGCCAGCGCCATGAGCCAGCAGACGAACAAGCCCTTCTTTAGGTTTGCAGACATCATTTATTCTTTCAGCTCAGTAACATAGATGCGGTCCCACTGTTCAACCTGGGCCCGATATGCCAGAATGCCATTTAGTGAGGACACCACATCGTGGTTCATTTTAGTGCCGGTCTTTATGGCAAGGCTTGTCTTCGCCTCGATATCAACCACGTAGATTGGGTTAAACGCTTTTTCATCCTTCTTTACGTAGACGATTCTCTTGCTATCCGGCATCCAGGTGGGCCCTCGCTCAATATCAGGGACCACGTTGGTGGCCACAACCTTGTCCGCGAGATCCTCCAGATCCGCTCCATCTGAACTGTCAACTGCAACGACGCCAATGGACCACACTTTAGGGTCGTTCTCCCTGTTGTAATTAGTGTAAAAGGCTATTTTTTTGCCATCTGGTGACCAAACGGGTCGCAGGTCATCATAGTCCCAGCTCGTGAGGGGCCTTAACGTCTCCATAGGTCTGCTCACGTCCTCCATGAGGTAAACGTCATGATTATCGTTACTTCCATAGATCATCACAATTTTCTTGCCGTCAGGAGACCACTGCGGGTAAAGGTATGATTTCATCCCTCGAGTCAGTCTTATGGTCTCCCCACTGCCCAGTTTAAGGAGAAAGAGATCAGCCTTACCCGTTCGACCGGAGACGAACACCAACTCACTGGCAACGGGTGACCAGTGTGGGTGACTGTCTTTCTCACTGTTCTCGGTCAGTCTTACTGTAGTCCCCTTTCCAAGTTCGGGAATCAAGTAGAGGTCATAGTTTCCTCGACCTCCATTGCTCATGAACACCAAACTTTTTTCGTCAGGCGACCAGGTAATTCCGGCGTTATAGCTCACCTCATCAAACACACTGGGGAATATAATATCCATTTCCTCAGCTTCTGAGGTTCTACGAAAATAAATTCTTTGGATTACAGAGCCGTCCCTGCGGCAAACAATAATCTCCCTTCTGTCGTTAGTACTTCGTTCAAAAGCAAGCAGTTCTCCTGAGGGCGACCACGATGGATTGGAGTCATTGGCACCAAACTCCATCGCCATAAGCACTTGCACCCGCAAAGGTTCAATCTCAGCCGGTCCCTCTTTTTTCAGCTCCGGCTGGGAGGAGTCCTCTGCCACACCCTTTTCTTCACTACCGGTTTCCGCAGCAACCTCTTCAGCCTCCCCTCCTGGTTCTTCTGCCTCAAGACTCTCCTTCACCTCAGAGTCTTCTGACCGGCTTGGCTGTGCGGTGATCTCTTCTTCTCTCTGATATCTGGAAGTATCACCGCCTCCACCGGCTGTTTCGGGTACCTCTTCCGGCTCCTCTGCCGAGGTCAGATCCGGTGGAGGGACAGCATCTTCTGTACTGGTGGTGTCATCCTCCCCCTTATCATCCGTTTTCTTGCTTTCAGTCTCGGTTCTATCCAGTTCAGTTTGCTCTGTCACTGTTGTACCAGGTGCCGATTTTGATCTGAAAACTTCCGCCTGCTCAGCAGATCTCTCAGCGACCGGTTCTGACCGAACACTATCAGCAGCCGGAGCCCTGGTGGTTGCCAAGGCAAACATCACGAATATGAGGCCCAGACATCGAATCACCATCATTTGCAAGCGAGTCGTCTCCTCCTACTTCAAATCTTTTAGTTGGGCCCAGTATTTTCTTGACGATTGACGAATTTTGGTAAATTCGCTTTTCCCCTCGAGCTCTTTGGGGAAAAAGTCAAAGTACTCTTTCCAGGCCAGATCGGCCCTATCGAGAACCGCTCTTTTCTTGGTAACGAGAAAGAGCTTATGATAGGAAATAGCCTGGTAGTAATAGGTGTCATGCACCGCCTCTTGGTAATACTTGTTCGGGAAAAACCGGGTGTTTTGCTTCGCTATTTTCAGTTTCTCAATGGCTTTGGCGTAGTTCTTGGCGGCAGTCTGTTTGTCTCGGTGAATGAGCTGGTTTGCTTTCTCGTAGTAAGCATGCCCTAAATTTGTATAGGTTACGGCAAATTGCTTATAGATTATTTGCTGGTTTTCAGGCAGAGATAGCACGTTCTCGAACTCGCGAATGGCCGAATCGTAATCATTTTTCTCATCTAAATAGAGCTGAGCAAGCCTGTGGCGGGCATCTGAGTAATCGGGATGACCTCTTTCGGTACTTGCATACGCTACGATGGCCCCATCTATGTCTCCATCTTGCTCAGCCATCCTTCCGATTTTCAGATAATCTTTAACGAGAACGATCCTGTTTGCTCCGGTGCGATCCACTATGGGTTCATTGAATTCCAACACTTCTTCCCAGTCACGATATTCACCGCCCACTGAGAGCTTCACGGTGCGGAATCCGAAGTTCACCAACTTCCCTTCAGCAAGTGGGGTTTGCCCTATCTGAACACCATCGACAAAAACCTCCGCCCCAGAAGGCACTGACTCTAGCTTGAACAACGCATTGGCAACGTCCATGAAAAACTCTTTGACGTCATTGCTTGCCTCAACCATGAGCTTGCCTTGGAGCGGCTCGTAGCCGTATCGAGATAGTAAGAGATCGTATTCCCTGGTGAGGCGTACAGGCAGCACCGCCGTTCCATCTGAACCGGTTGTTCCAACCCACGTGTTGTCTAGGTATACGTTCACTCCCCACAATGGTCTTGTACTTGGCGCGGGTCCTGCTTTTGCTGCCAGGATAAAGGAGTCTTTTGCAATCTCCTCGAGATATACCCTCCGGACAACTTTAGCTCCCACATGTACTGTCTCACTTTCATTCAGGTTCGCGAGCTCTGCCCACGATGCATTTTCATCATTTTCATTGACAACCAACAATCCAGCTTCATGGTACCCGAGGGTGTGTTTGCCTGCCTGGGCTGACTGAGCAGCCATGTACTTGAACTCATTGCCGCGCCTAATCTTGTAGTCGAGTCTTCCGAGATTGATTTGGTAGCGACCTTCTTCAGTCGCTATGACCGTGCCCTCAAAAGGAAACTGATCAATGACATTGTTAACCACCAATTTAACGGTATCCTCCACCTGCCTTTTCTTCATGACTTTGTTTATTTGACTGAGCAGTGTATTTCCATCTGAGAAGTTGACCGTGCTTTCTATGGTCATTCCTTGTTCATTCTTTGTGACACTCCCGGAAATTATCATATCTACCGTCTTGATCAGTTGTGTCTCTAGCCACCCTTTCGTTGACATTGTCTCCAAGTCAAGGCTCGCATCCATCATTGCTTGCCGGAGTTTTGTCTTTGGTACTTCCACAAAACTCCCATAAATGAACAGATTATCACCTATGGCCTTTTCTATCGTGGTCAGTACGTCTGCCAGATCCTCTTCGGGGGTGTTGTTGACGTAGCCATAGAGACCCACCCTGATGGGTTTGGGTTTAACCGGATAGAAAATTCTCTCGATGCTCTGCTTTCCTTGCAGCTTGATTGTCGTCTTCCACTCTGCCGGAATATGTCCTGGAGCAGTGAGCTTCAACTCCACCTCGCGATCCGGCTTACCCTGATACACATGGGTGAACTTGCCCTCTCTGTTGGTTTTGCCCACCTGCTGACTGTTGACACTCACCACCACATTGGGAATTCCCTCTGTAACCCCGTAAGCCTCTGTGAAGGTGGAAACAGAAACCGTAGGCTTCTTGCTTGCCCGTCTCAATTTCCCTTTACTTGGCGACGGCCTTTGAGTGACTGCTGCATCTGCCCCAGAGGTCTGCTCCGCAGAAGGCGACGGAGCTTGAGCCTTTGCCAGTTCTCTCTTTCTGACAAGAGAAGCCACTATGGTCTGACCTGGCCTTACTCTCACTTTCTTTTGCCAGGTCGTGTACCCTTTCTTGGCAATTTTGAAGGTCATGCTGCTCTTGGGAACCCTCTCATAGGAATGGACGTACTCTCCGGCCTCGTCTGTCTTCCCTCTCCTTTTACCGTTGATGATTACAGAGACATTTTCCAGGGGCTCTCCGTCGTCATCAACAACCAGGGTGAAATACTTGGTGGCCTTCAGGGCAGCCTCGATGGCATACTTTTCCACGCTCCCATCCTTGGGCAACTTCACCACGAATGAATCATTCCATGGCTCGATCTCATACCCGGGAGCCTCCTTTAGAACCTCCACAGAGACCTCTGTCCCAGGTTGTCTCCAGATTCTCTGGGCAAGATTTCCCGTGTTGTCGGTTACTCCCACTTCCGCCCCATCTAGGAGCACCTGGGCCTGAGCCGCCGGCTCACCATCCAACGTTACCTGCACCTGCACCTCAACTTCCGCCTTCTTGCCTACACCGCAGGCGTAGATGAGAATCGACAAACAAAGGACGAACAACATTTTAAGCGTTTGTTTGACCATTGGTTATACCTCCCAGCCAACTGCCCGGATCATAGTTGGCACCACCTCTATCATCTGAAAAAATCTCTTTGGTTTCCCAGACAGATTGAGACTATATGCCAGGCGGCTGTATGTTCACTTCTCCAGGATTGATGATCTTGTCCGCATCGGAACTTGCACCTGCAATAGACCTGCGTTTGCCTTCAGGAATCTTGGTGAGGGCGAACTTCAGTTTTTTGCTCGTGCTTCCGCCTATGTCAACGGTCTGCGTTTCAGTCACGTAGCCGATCCTGCTCGCCTCCACTTTATAGGTGCCTGGAGTCAATGCTTCTTTCTCAGACTCGAATTCTCCCTCCTCGTCTGCCACCACCGAATGAGATGCGGTCTCCACACTGACGGAGGTATTGATCATGTTCACCACGGTACCTTCTGGACTTTCGTCGGAAATTGGCTGCATGTTATCATCCACGAGTCGAACCGTACCGTAGATCTTGGCGGAGCAGGCCGCGAGGAAAAACATCGCCAAGGCGATCAAGAAAATTGGGGTTATCCTGTGATTCATCTGTTCTCTCCTTGTTAGGTAGAATTGAAAAAACTCACATCTGCAAAAGCTTCATCATAGGGAGAAACTTCAATCTTTTTTCATGTGCAGCTTGTCGCTGTACACCGCTTTTTCTGGTGAAATCAAAAAGGTGAAGAGAAAAAGGGTGCAATCATGTCACCCTCTGCTGCTAACGTTATCAATTTGTGCGTTGCTTGGTCAGTCAGATAGAAAGTTAGTTCTTCCCACCTTACTTGACTTTGCGTTGTTGGCTCTTTATCTCTTTTCTCAACTTCGTTATCTTCACGTTCAAGATGTCTAATTCAGCCTTAATCTGAATACTATCGGACTCCACATTGAGTTCCTGCTTTTTTAAGTGTGCGATTCGCTTTATGTTGTCTTCCTTATCGCCAAGGTTGGAGTTGTCTACCGCTTCCAGCTTTTTTCTTTCCAGCTCAAGCTCTGCCTCTTTGACTGAGGTTTCGGCCATTTTCATTTCGTAGTCTGCATACATCTTCTCAAGGATTGCTCTTTCTTTCTGCATTTGGGCAAGCTTCACTTTCTCGATGGCCAGATGCACCTCTCCCTTTGCCTTTTTCAGATCGTACTCCGCCTCTCTGACACTCGCTCGCATTGCCGCTGGAACTTTTTTATACAAGCCCTCTTCCGACTTTGTTGGTGAACTTTTGGTCATTGGGATTTTGATGCATCCCGCGACAAGGGTGATTGATATCAACAAGCCCATAAAGAAATGCTTTTTCATGATCTTTCCCTCTTCTTTCGGTTCGACCAAGATTGCGACGACGTTCATGCTTTCGGAGTGCCTTGATAGACCTCCTGTCGTCGTTGCTCAAGAACGATCTCCAACTTGCAGAGAACGAAGACCCATCATTCAGCCTGAGAGAATTAGCATGATCTATGCCAAACAGCAGGGTGGGCGGCTGAACGATCGGGCTTGCGGCTGGTGGCCTAGAACGGTGCCGGCTACAATGCAGATTGAGCCTGTTTAGTGAGTCATATACCGTCAAAACTTTAGGGTTCATGCCTAGATCAACCCAAGATTTTTTCGGCCTGTCTCCGTCTCATGCTGTATCTGCATGTTTGTGTCTGAAGGTCCCTGCTCACAGGGCGGTGGGGTCTTGCTTGTCCATGCTCATGCCTGAGAGCATCGGTATGGCGTGGCGTACGGGCAGACTGTTTCAACAATCTCAATTAGGGCTGTCTACTTCGGTACACAACAAGGGCTACCCCTTGTCTAGATGCAAGAATGCGGGATCTTTTGAGTTTTACAACCAGAGACATGATTTATCGTGTAAACATTCATACACCGCAGGTGCAGGAATTTACACCCGGGAGCTCACTGCGTGAGCCTGCGAGACTGGCGAGACTTGAGGTCGGGCGAGACGAGGTATCCTTGGCGAGCCAGGGGGAGTTTTTTGTCATATCGATTTTGGCCCTAAAAACGCGATGATGACCACCACTGCCGCCACCATCGCGACTGAAATACCACAAAAGATCGAAGAAAAACATTGTTTGGAAAGACGAGGTTTGGTATAAAACGTCGGCAGATGTTAATAAATGCCGACGTTTTAGGAAAGCTGACACTAATGCCAAAGTCCGCAACAGCAAAAAGGGTTCTGAAAATCGCCGGAGAAGCAGGCGTACTAAGACCAAGGGATCTGGATGCCCACGGCATACCGCGAAAATACCTGAGCCTGCTATTCCACCAAGGTCTGCTAGACCGTGTAGGCCGAGGTCTGTATGTGCTCGTTGATGCTGAAGCTACAGAGAACCGAACTCTAGCTGAAGTGTGCAAACGGGTACCTGCGGGCGTGGTTTGTCTGCTTTCAGCACTCCGATTTCACAACCTGACGACACAAATGCCATTTCAAGTTTGGCTGGCCATAGATCGTAAGGCGCGGCTACCTAAAGAACCGCGTCTACCTATACAGATAGTTCGCTTTTCGGGATCGGCACTCGAAGCCGGGGTGGAAAAACACCAGATCGAGGGGGTTTCGGCGAAAGTATACAACCCGGCCAAGACCGTGGCGGACTGCTTCAAGTACCGGAATAAAATCGGCCTTGATGTTGCCCTGGAGGCTCTTCGAGACTGTCGCAGCCAGAGGAAATGTACCAACGACGAGCTGTGGCATTACGCAAAGATCTGCCGCGTGGCCAACGTGATGAAGCCTTATCTGGAGGCGACACTGTGAGCGATGAAAGGCCAGCAAACGTAGCAGCTTCGGTTCGCCAGCAGCTATTAGGGCTCAGCCGGGAAAGAGGAGAGGATTTTCAGCTTGTTTTGACCTGGTATGCAGCGGAGAGATTCCTCTATCGATTGGCGCAGTCCAAGCATTCAGAGCAATTTATCCTCAAAGGTGCAATGCTCTTGAACGTCTGGATGGATCGATCTCACCGGCCGACTCGTGACCTCGACTTCGCAGGAACCGGGGAAGACTCCCCTGACCGATTGATCACCCTGTTCCAGGAAATCTGTCAGGTTGAAGTCGAACCGGATGGTGTTGAGTTTGATACTCAGACTCTCCAGATTGATGAGATTCGTGAGCAGCAGGAGTATCAGGGTCAGCGGGTGAGACTGATTGCTTACCTTGAAACTGCTCGTATTTCTGTCCAAATCGACATTGGATTCGGCGATGTGGTGACGCCGGAGGCAGAGGAAATCAGCTATCCGACACTACTTAATTCGCCAGTACCGCGAATTCTGGCCTATCCACCTGAAACAGTCATCTCTGAGAAACTCCAGGCGATGGTAGCTTTAGGGATGGTGAATAGCCGCATGAAGGACTTTTACGATCTCCGCATGATCGCGAGGCAGTTTGCCTTTGACGGTCCAAAGCTGGTTGAGGCCATCAAGGCAACGTTTACCCGGCGTAGGACAGAGATTCCCGCATCCGCTCCGGTCGCTCTTACCGAAGAATTCAGCACGGATCGAGACAAAGTAACCCAGTGGAAAGCTTTTCTAAGGCGCAGCGATTTGGAGAATGCCGCGGTTGACCTTCCGCAGACCATTGAGGAACTAAGGCTGTTTCTCATTCCACCCCTCCAAGCTGCTGCAAGTGGAGGGGACTTCAATCTTGAATGGACGAGAGGAGGTCCATGGTCAACAGTCGGGGGACAAGATTGAAGCGCGACACCCCGCGTTATGTGATCATAGCCAATGCTGGAGAACAAATTGACAGTATTGCGTCGGCGTGATAGAAAATCCATCTGCGAGCCATCGCAGGCTCATGCGCCCGTAGCTCAGCCTGGATAGAGCGCCGGACTACGAATCCGTAGGTCGGAGGTTCGAATCCTCCCGGGCGCACCAGAAAGAACATGAGCCCGGGCCG
>CAYFXH010000093.1:0-18186 GCA_964346905.1 uncultured Desulfobacteraceae bacterium
TCGAACCCGCGACCCTCAGCTTGGAAGGCTGATGCTCTAGCCAACTGAGCTATTCCCGCCCTTCTGTAAGGATTGTTCAGAGGATTGGATTTGGAATCGGCTTAAAAAACCACGCTCCATTTGATGGTGGAGAGGGGAGGATTTGAACCTCCGAAGGCTGAGCCGGCAGATTTACAGTCTGCTCCCTTTGGCCACTCGGGAACCTCTCCATAGCTTTCAATAAGGGAGAAAAATATACCACCAGAAGAAAAATCTCATATACCTCTTTAGCCCTTGGAGCTGGCGATGGGATTCGAACCCGCAACCTGCTGATTACAAATCAGCTGCTCTACCATTGAGCTACGCCAGCCAATCGAATCAATATAAACCAATTAATTCAGGGAATCAAGAAAAAAATGTACAGGTTGCCCACTTTTTTTTGTTGCTTCACCGAGGCCCGCTACAATGCTACCTCCTTTGCCAGAATGTCTCGTTTTTTCCGGGTGAATTTGCCCGTTTACCCGTTTTATTCTTACCCGGTGCTGATTTGTCACGTGTCGCCCGTAAAAAGCCAGGGCGATTCTTACACAGCCAGCTCCCTCTAAGAGCCACCTCCCCTCTCTCCCAGCTGTAAACTCCGCGAGCCGGAAGCCGGCCCGTAGTCCCCTCTCGGCCGGAACGTAATGGTGATCAGAACTACTGATGAAGGCTCATCGCAACGAGGACGTTCCTCCTACATGATTGATACGCTTAATTTCTTCCACGAAAAACTCACCATGATAACAGGTCGGCTGGCTAGCCAGCAGGTTTCTCTTTTACGAACACGACACACCAGAGTAACAGAATCACACCGATGCTGATGGCCGAGTCGGCCACGTTGAAGGCGGGCCAATGATAATTACGGTAATAAATGTCAATGAAGTCAACAACCTCTCCCAGCCGGGCCCTATCCACCACGTTTCCCAGGGCCCCACCCAAAATGAGCGACAGGGCCACCAGTTCCACCTTCTGACTTGGTGACAGACGTAAGAGCATCCAGAGCACCACCCCTATGGCAAAAAAAGACACCGCCAGAAAGAAGAGGGTTCGAACAGGGGAGACCTGGCCTGCCAGGAGCCCGAAGGCAGCACCGGTGTTGTGCATCCGGGTCAGATTGAGCAGTCCATGGATGATCGGCCGGATCTCGTGCATTTTCAGAGCACTGCTCACTGCTGCTTTGCTAACTTGATCGAAAAAGAGCACTCCAGCCGTAAGGGGTAGGAATAGTTTATACTGAGGTCTCAATGGAACCCCCCTATTCGCATAGGGCATGGAGCATAGGGCATAGAGTAGTAGGCAAATTCGAAATCCGAATTCTCAAATTTCCCAAACGAAAACTTGAGAACGAATTTCAGTTTTTCCCGTTTTGGTCATTTGAATTTTGATCATTCGGATTTGTTTCGTGCTTCGTGCTTAGGATTTCGAATTTGATGTTCAGTCTGACCTCTCACCTCAAATCCCCGTCTCACCGTTTCTCCCCGTCCCCGCGTCGTTCTCCTGTACCTAGTGCTTAGTCTAGGATGCGGCGGCAGCCAATTCTTTTGTACAGCGGTCGCATATCTCGGGTTGATCTGGGTGAGTTCCCACGGTCTCGTCGTGGACCCAGCAGCGGGCGCATTTCTCTGCTGAGGCCGGTTTCACTTGAATCAGCATGCCCGGGATTTCACTTGCCTCCGTACCGGCGGCAAGGCTGCTGGCCTCTGCCAATCGCACCCCTGAGACGATGAAAACCCGGCTGAGCATTTCCTCCTGGCCTCCCAATAGCTCCAGAAGGTGCTCGTTAACCCCCAAGGTAACCTCAGCATCCAGGGAGTGCCCCACTTCTCTATCCTTCCGCGCCAGTTCCAAGACCCGGTTTACCTCCGTCCTGATTTCCAGAATAGCTTCCCACTGCTTGTCCATGGTCTCATCTTCATAAGCAGCCACCGGCTCTGGCAACTGTTCCAGGTGGACACTTACACTCTTTCCTGGAAAAGCGGGTAGATGCTCCCAAACTTCCTCGGCAGTAAATGCCAAGATGGGCGCCATCAATCGCACCAGGGTTACCGCTATTTCAAACAGGGCGGTTTGTGCCGAGCGACGCTGTTGAGAAGCGGCGGCGAAAACGTAGAGCCGATCTTTCAACACATCCAGGTAAAAAGCGCTGAGATCCACCACACAGAAGTTATGGAGGGCATGGTAAATTTTATGGAATTCGAAGCGTTCGTAGGCTTGCCCTACTTTCTTCACCAATTGCTGCAGCCGATGCAGTGCCCAGCGATCCAGCGATTCCATCGAAGCCACTGTAACCCTGTGCAACTCGGGATCAAAATCGCTCAGATTTCCCAACAAAAAGCGACAGGTATTTCTGATGCGCCGATAGGCCTCTGAAAGACGCTGGAGAATCTCTTCCGAGATACGGATGTCGTCCCGGTAATCTTCAGCCGCTACCCAGAGCCTGAGGATCTCCGCACCATACTTTTCGATAACTTCATCGGGAGCGATGACATTGCCCAGCGACTTGGACATCTTCCGGCCTGTACCGTCCACCACAAACCCATGGGTGAGCACGGTGTGGTAAGGGGCATGCCCTCGAGTGCCCACCGCTGCCAGCAATGAACTGTGAAACCAGCCTCTGTGCTGATCGCTCCCTTCCAAATACAGGTCAGCAGGTGAATGAAGATCCTCCCTGGGTTCGAGCACCGCAGCATAACTCACACCGGATTCAAACCAAACATCCAGGATGTCCATTTCCTTGGTGAAGGTGGACCCACCACAGGTGCTGCATGTTGTTTGCGGTGGGAGCAACTGGCTTGCTTCCTCCGAGAACCAGATATCGGCACCCTCTTGGGCAAATCGACCAACCACATGCTCCAGCACCTCGGGGCTGGCCTGAGTCTCGTCGCACTCCTGACAATAGAACACGGTAATGGGTACACCCCAGGCCCGTTGCCTGGAAATGCACCAATCAGGCCGGTTGGCGATCATTCCGTAGATGCGCTCTTGCCCCCAGCTGGGAAGCCACCCCACTTCCTTTTCAATAGATGCCAGCGCCTTCTCCCTGAGGCCGTTGGACTCCATACTGATGAACCATTGCTCCGTGGCCCGGAAGATAACCGGCTCTTTGCAACGCCAGCAGTGCGGGTAGGAGTGGGTGATTGACTCTTGTCGCACAAGGTTTCCCATCTCGGCGATCTTATCATTCACACCGCTGTTGGCCTCAAACACAAACTGGCCGGCGAAATAAGGCACGTCTTCCGTGAAGCACCCATCATCATCCACTGGAGAGTAGATATCCAGGTCGTATTTCAGGGCAGTTTCAAAATCCTCGCGACCGTGACCAGGGGCGGTGTGCACACACCCGGTTCCCACATCAAGGGTCACATACGGTGCCTGCACAATAACCGACGCCCGATCGATGAAGGGGTGACGGCATTTTAGACCTTCCAGGTCCGAGGCGGCCAGCTGAGCCAGGATTTCATAGTCAGAGATGCCCGCCTTGGCCATTACCTCTTCCACCAACCCCTCTGCAATGATCCACACTTCATTGCTCAAGGCCACAACCGCATAATCATGGTCCGGGTGAAGGGCAATGGCCAGATTGGCTGGAATGGTCCACGGCGTCGTGGTCCAGATGAGCACGAAGACTTTCATGCCGGTGAGCGCGGGGATTCGGTGGCTGAGGTCGTCAACAAGGAGAAACTTCACGTAGATGGAGGGCGACTGGCGGTCTTCATATTCCACCTCCGCCTCGGCCAGTGCGGTACGACAAGAGCTACACCAATATATTGGTTTCTTGCTCTTATAAACGCTTCCCTGGGTGATAAACTTTCCCAGTTCCCTGGCGATGGTGGCCTCATAGTCATAGGCCATCGTGAGATACGGGTTGTCCCAGTCCCCCACCACGCCTAATCGCTTGAATTCCTGCCGCTGGATGTCGATAAACTTTTCGGCGTAGGCACGACAGTGCTGTCGCAGCTCCAGCTGGCTCATTCCCTGTCTCCGGTCCCCCAATTCCTTTTCCACCTGGTGTTCAATGGGCAACCCATGGCAATCCCAACCCGGAACGTAGACGCTGTCATAACCCATAACCTGCCTGGATCGGACAATCATATCTTTGAGAATTTTGTTGAGAGCGGTACCCAGATGAATATGGCCGTTGGCATAGGGTGGACCATCATGAAGTACGTAGCGCGGTCGGTCCTTGCTTGCGTGTCTGAGCTTGCCGTACAAATCCATCCGTTCCCACTTCTGCAAAATTGCCGGCTCCCTTTCAGCCAGGTTAGCCTTCATGGGAAAGTCAGTTCGGGGCAAATTGAGCGTCTTCTTATAGTCCATAAATCTCTTCCAAGCCGTCGCATCTAACTCAGCTTACAGCAAAAACTAGAGAGCTGAAATTAACATACCGCCCTTGATTGTCAAGGAAAATGTCGCTTATTCCACCAGCGTAGTCGGACCGAACCCACCAACCCTTTATCCGAGCAAATAAACAAGCCGATCTATCGGAATCCATTGCATGTTGTCAGAGGAGCAACAATTTTGAGCTTCTGAAATCCCAAGGGTGCATCACTCCACTACCTCATTGGGTGAATTCTCCTCGATACTCTTTGGTGAGACACCCAAAAGATCCTTGACAACCTTTCTAAATTGTAGCATAAGCTACAGTCTTGATAACTCGGTTAACCAAGCAGGATTCGGCCATCGCATTTGCGTTGTCCTTTGGCAACGTTTTTGTTACTATTTCCAGATTCAGGAATGTCAACAGCGAACCCGGATGAATCATGAAACTCTGCCGGTTTCATGAACAATCCACCCCTCGGTCCCGGACTGAGGCCTTTTCAGGCCTCCTTAAGTAGCTAGTCGAAAGGCTAACCAAACAGGCTTGGCGAAATGACACATTCCTTAGGCGCACCCACTGTAGTAACCAGCGAGAGATTCGCCGAACGTAGATTTGAGGTTGCTCTTGAGCGGGCCGTAGTCCGAGCTCGCAAGGCCATGCTCGGGCTTCAGCATCCAGACGGCCACTACCGTTTTGATCTTGAGGCCGACTGCACCATCCCTGCCGAGTACATCCTCATGATGCACTACATGGATGAGATCGACGATGAGCTCGCCGCAAAGATCGCTGTGTATCTTCGTGACCATCAGAATCCAGACGGCGGCTGGAATCTTTACTGCGAAGGCGACTTTGACCTGAGCTGCAGTGTAAAAGTCTACTATGCTTTGAAGTTAGCGGGTGATAGCCCTGATGCTCCTCATATGGTCAAAGCCCGCAAGGCCATTTTGGCTCACGGCGGCGCGGCTCGAGCAAACGTCTTCACTCGCATCACTCTAGCGCTGTTCGGGCAAGTGCCCTGGCGGGGAGTACCTTTCATCCCGGTGGAGATAATACTACTGCCGCGCTGGTTTCCCTTTCACCTGAGCAAAGTATCCTACTGGTCTCGTACCGTTATGGTTCCCCTCTTTGTTCTGTGCACGCTCAAACCCCGGGCCAAGAACCCGAGACAGGTCCATATTCAGGAACTGTTCACCACACCCCCGGAGCAAGAGAAAAACTACTTCCCCATCCGCTCTCCCCTCAACCGAGTGTTTCTCACTATGGATATGTTGGGGCGGAAGCTTGAACCGTTCGTTCCCAAATGGGTGCGGCGGCGCGCTTTAAAAGAGGCAGAGGAATGGTTCCTAGAACGGCTCAACGGCCAAGATGGTCTTGGTGGCATCTTCCCGGCGATGGTCAATGCCCTGGAGGCCCTGGAGCTTTTGGGTTATCCCCCTGATCACCCGCATAGGGTGGACGCCAAGGAGGCTCTCAAAAAGCTTCTCGTAATCAATGACGCCTCCGCCTATTGCCAGCCGTGTTTATCACCCATGTGGGACACCTGCCTTGCTGCCTCAGCGCTCCTGGAAGCAAGTGGCGGTGAGCCAACAGACGATATTCTGCACGCCCTGGATTGGCTCAAGGAGCGGCAGTTGTTCGATGAACCTGGGGACTGGCGAGACAACCGTCCCAATCTCAAAGGGGGCGGCTGGGCCTTCGAGTATGCAAACCCGCACTACCCTGACCTTGATGATACCGCAGTGATAGCATGGGTCATGCATCTGACGGGAATGGAGCGATACCGGGAATCAATTCGCCAGGCCGCGGATTGGGTCGCTGGGATGCAGTCAAAAAATGGCGGCTTCGCGAGCTTTGACGCCGATAATACGTACTACTACCTCAACGAGATACCCTTTGCCGATCACGGCGCCCTGCTTGACCCTCCCACCAGTGACCTTACCGCCCGCTGTATCACGCTGCTGGCGGCACTGGACAAGGTCGGCTACCGAAAAGCGATTGCTGCGGGCCTCGAGTTTCTCCGCAGGGAGCAGGAGCCTGACGGCTCATGGTTTGGCCGGTGGGGCACCAACTACATTTACGGCACCTGGTCTGTGCTCGTGGCTTTGAAAGCGGCAGGTGAAAATCCCAATCAGCCCTACATTCGGCGTGCGGTGGAATGGTTGAAGATTACTCAGCGTCCCGATGGCGGCTGGGGCGAGACCTGTGAGACCTACTGCGATCCGGCACTGGCCGGCCGCGGCTGCGACAGCACCTCTTTTCAGACTGCATGGGCCATGCTCGGCCTCATGGCTGCCGGCGAGGCGGATTCGTTTGAGGTGCGCCGGGGTGCCGAATACCTGATGAGCAACCAAAGGGATGATGGGTTGTGGAAAGATGATGTCTTCACCGCACCCGGTTTCCCGCGGGTCTTCTATCTGAAGTACCACGGCTACGACAAGTACTTCCCCCTATGGGCCCTGGCCCGTTACCGTAACCTCTTGCATAAGAAAGCAACTTGAACGTCCTCGGAATCGTAGTACCGCTCAAACCAGAGGTCCGCAGCCTGACCAGCCAGCCACTAACACCCAGCGGTCTCGTCAAACTGTCCGAAGGAACTCTCATAAAAGTTGCCGGCATTGGCAGCGAACCGGCGCAAACTGCTGCTGAACTCCTGATAGCAGAGGGCGCCTCCGCCTTGCTCAGCTGGGGAACTGCCGGGGCACTTCACCCAAATCTCTCCCCAGGGGACCTGATGTTACCCAGGAAAGTACTCACTGCCCAAAAAGGTGTCTTCCCTACTGATGCTGCCTGGCATAACCGACTTTTCAGCGAACTGAGCAACCATCTCGTCATCCACACAGAACCCTTGGTCGAAAGCCACACCGTCTTAATGAGCCCTGGGGAAAAAGTAAGCTTTTCCAAGCAAAACAATGCCATCGCGGTTGATATGGAAAGTGGTACGGTGGCCGAAGTGGCAACGAGGGAAAATATGCCTTTCATGGCAATCCGCGCCATCGCTGATCCCTTGGACCTGAAAATACCCGTAAGCGTCCTTAACGCAATTGACGAGCTTGGCCGCTTGCGCCTCCTGCATCTCTTAGGTAGCTTGGCGCGTAATCCAGCAGAATTGTTCTGCTTGGGTCGTCTTGGCCGAACCTTCTTTGCCGCCCGGAAGACTCTGGCGACAGTAGCGCGGCTTGCCGGTAGTCATTTCTTGGCTCCATAGCCGACTGCCTTCCACCACCCTATCGCGGAGCGCATGGCGCAGAGCGCAGAGCGCAGATCGCATGGCGCATAGCGCAGAGCGCAAAGCGAAAAACTATCAAGGTCAAGACCCCCCTATAGTTGTACGCCATGCGCTATTCGATCTTACCTGACCCAAAGGACGTGGCTTTGAGCTGCTCCTGGAAGGGGCTTTAGAACCGAATCCGGTATCGCCGGTCAGGTATTCAGGATCCAACTATCAGCTATCAAGTTGTTAAAAACACGAACCGCAGAACCGCAGAACAAAAAACCGCAGAATATCGAAGTGAAAAACATTATCTTCTTCTTTTCAAAACTTCTGCTGTTCGATATTCCTTGTTCGACCTGCCCGCCATCGCGAGCCGCTCAGGCGAGGCGGGCGGGTATTCGATATTCAAAACACCAAACAGACTAGATCCCGCTCCAAGCGGGACTCAAGGTTCGGCACTACATAACCTCAGACAAAGCCGCATGTCTCTGATCACGCCCAAAGGACCTGGTTTTCAAAGGATACAATTAATACAACGGTTCTTAGGACATGGTAATCTGCTCCGTTCTGGGGCTCGTATCCTCAATCTAACTGAGAAAAGGCTGACGGCTGAAAGCCGATAGCCAATAGCTAATATTGCTCTTGACCGGATGACCGCTGCTATGACACACTCGGTGATTCAAACCGCACGCCGGCATTGGTAAGCTTTGCGGAAGGAGAGGAGCCACAAGGTGGGCAAGAGCCTTGGAGAGCATATAGGTGGGTCCCTGGCCTGGTGGGTGACTGTAACTCACCGCTATGCGCTGTTGTTCGTGTTACTGGGATCCATTGTGACTGGAGCTTTACTCTACTACACGGTGAACAACCTCGGCATTGACACCGATACCGCAGAGATGCTTTCGGAAACCCTCCCCTTTCGGCGCAATTATACAGAGTTTAAGACCGCATTTCCCCAGTACGATGACGCCATGCTCATCGTAATCGATGCAGAGACCCCGGAACTTGCCCAGGACGCCAGCACAGCCCTGGCCGCCCAAATGGCGCAGCAAACCGACCTGTTTATATTAGTGTATCAGCCCGGTGGCGACAGCTTCTTCCAAAAGCACGGGCTCATGTACCTCAGCCCCACAGAGCTCAATGAGCTGGCAGATAACTTAGCCAGGATTCAACCGTTTTTGGGTCGATTGACCCGTGATCAAAGTCTACGAGGGCTCTTTTCCATGCTGACTGCCGGAGTTGATGCGGTCATGGAGGGCGAAGATATTGATTTGACCCCAGTTTTTGATCGGGTTCAGGAAGCGACTGCGGCCAGTATCGCTCAGCGACAGTATACACTCTCCTGGCAGGAACTGATGCTTGGGGACAAGATATCCCCGGACGCTCGACGCCGTCTCATTCTGGTAAAGCCACGGCTCGATTACAGCAAGCTCCTGCCGGCTGAAACGGCCATAAGAGCGGTGCGGCGTCTGGCAAAGACACTCCAACTCAACGAAGCTCATGGGGTGAGTGTGCGTATCACTGGTGATGCCGCCTTGGAATATGAGGAGCTGCTCAGTGTGACCCGGGGAGCAGAGCTGGCTGGCATCCTCGCCCTCATCACGGTCGGAATTGTTCTCTTTGTTGGGCTCGGTTCTTGGAGGCTGGTGTTGAGTACCCTGATAACCCTGATCATGGGCCTTGTCTGGACTGCTTGGTTTGCCTGCGTTGCAGTGGGCCACCTGAATTTGATCTCCGTAGCCTTTGCGGTACTGTACATAGGCCTCAGCGTGGATTACGCCATCCATTTTTGTCTGCGTTACAAGGAGCTGATCCAACAGTCCATTCATCACACCAGTGCTCTCCAACAAACGGCCCGAGACATCGGTATCTCACTTGTGCTGTGCAGCATCACTACGGCTATCGGGTTTTATGCCTTCATCCCCACCGTCTTCGAGGGAGTTGCCGAGCTGGGCCTTATCTCTGGCACGGGCATGTTCATCAGTCTCATCGCCAATCTTACCGTGCTGCCGGCGCTACTCAGTGTAATGCCACTTTCCCCAGAGGCTATGGTACCCAAACTCAAGCAGAAACGGTTGGTCGCACGGTTCCTTTCTTTGCCCACACTCCACTCTAGGGTCATCAGAATCGCGGCGCTGGCAGCGGGCATCGGGGCCACACTCCTGCTTCCTTACGTCACCTTCGATAACAACCCAATGAATCTTCGAGACCCCGAAAGTGAATCAGTAGTTACCTTCAAGGAGTTGCTCGCCCAGGGTAGGAATTCCCCGTGGACGCTCACGATCTTGGCTGCGAACAGTGAGGATGCTAGCCGGTATGCCAACAGCCTCAGTGGTCTGGACCCAATTGAAATGAGTGTCACCCTGGACAAGTTCGTGCCCACTGATCAAGATGAAAAACTTTCCATTATCGAAGAGATTGGGATAATCGTTGGACCCGAGCTCTTGGTGACGAAGCAGGGACCGCAACTCGCTCCAGCAGAGCAGATCAGTGCTCTGCGTGATTTCTTGGTGACATTGGAGCGGTTCATCAATACCAACCATGAGAGCCCCCTTTCCTCCGCTGCACGTCGGCTGCATGCCACGCTGGACCGTTTCCTTGCTGGTCTCGCAGCTCAAAACCCTTCACGTCAAGAGCTGATTCTAGAGAACCTGCAAACCAGTCTGTTAGGGTCACTGCCGGCTCGATTAAACGCCCTCACTATTTCCCTTGAAGCAGACCAGATCACCAAAGACGATTTACCTGAAGAGCTGGTAGAGCACTGGGTAGCCAACGATGGCCGCCACCGGGTCGCGGTTTTCCCCCGAGAGGATCTCAGCGATACCGATGCCATGCGCCGTTTCGTTGCCGCGGTCCACACGGTTGCCCCCAACGCCATCGGCTTTCCAGTGATCTACCTTGAAGCGGGGGATGCGGTGGTCAGGGCCTTTCAGCAGGCATTCCTGTTAGCCCTCCTAGCCGTTACCGTCCTGTTACTGCTCCTGCTGCGGCCCAAATCGGATATTTTCCTGATACTCTTACCGCTGCTTCTCGCCGGGGCCCTTACCGGCGCAGCCTCAGTGCTGATGAATATCCCTTTCAACTTTGCCAATGTGATTGCTCTGCCATTGTTGCTTGGCATTGGGGTGGACAGCGGTATCCACATGGTCCACCGTATGCGGGCTGCACCCCCTGCCAACGGCCACATGCTGCAAACCAGTACGGCGCGAGCGGTGCTTTACAGTTCCTTGACCACCATTTGCAGCTTTGGTAACCTTGCTTTGTCTCCGCATCGGGGAATGGCGAGCATGGGTGCGTTGCTCACCATCGGGATCGGCTTCACTCTGCTCTGCATTTTGGTTGTGTTGCCAGCTCTTATGGTTGCGGGCAAACAGGACACCCACACTGCCGCCGGCAAGTAAACCACAGAGAACATTTGACGCATGGCGCATAGCGCATAGCGCATAGCGTAAAATAATAGATCGAAAAAGGAACGGCTGCATTATTTGTGTTGTATGAATGCGACTAGGTGAGCTCGGTAGGTTCTACAATTTTTGAGAGAGCAGTACGCTCTGCGCTTCGCGCTATGCGCTTTGCGGCCTCCTCTGTTGTTTTCATCCCCACCGAGCTGCCGCTTACCTTGTTTCGAGCCGGATACAAACATGAAGACTTTTATCACCGGAGCTTCAGGATTCGTGGGCTCAGCGGTACTGCGCCAGCTCATCCAAGCCGACCACACTGTGCTTGCTTTAGTCCGCCCAAACAGCGACCGGAGAAATCTCGACGGGTTGCCAGTAGAAATTGTTACCGGCGATCTAACTGAACCTGACTCCTTCGCTCCTGCCCTTGCCGGCTGTGATAATCTCTTTCATGTGGCAGCAGATTATCGCCTCTGGGTGACCAGACCGGATGAGATGTATGAGACCAACGTCACCGGTACCCGTAACCTCATGCTCGCTGCAGCCCGAGCAGGGGTAAATCGTGTTGTGTACACCAGCAGTGTGGCCACCCTGGGTCTCAATTCCGATGGGAGTCCCGCTGACGAGGCTACTCCGGTCACAATTGACGATATGATTGGTCACTACAAGCGTTCCAAGTTTCTCGCTGAAGCCGAGGTGAAACGGTTTGCTCATGAAGAGGGGTTGCCTGTAGTCATTGTCAATCCATCCGCACCGGTGGGTCCGCGCGATATCAGACCGACCCCGACGGGGCGAGTGATCGTTGATGCCGCCTCAGGGCAACTTCCGGTCTATGTGGATACAGGCCTCAATGTGGTGCACGTGGATGACGTGGCCGTCGGGCACCTCTTGGCCTCAGAACTTGGCACCATTGGCAGACGGTACGTTCTCGGCGGCCAAAACCTGAGTCTGAAAGAGATCCTTAGCTACATAGCGTCCATCACCCACCGGCCGCCCCCTCGTGTGCGTCTGCCCCACAATCTCATCTTACCCATAGCCTACCTCATTGAAGGCTGGAGCCGAGTAACCGGTAACGCGGAACCGCTGATCACCGTGGATGGTGTGCGAATGGCCAAAAAGCGCATGTTCTTCTCGTCTGAAAGAGCGAGGCGCGAACTTGGATACAACTCCCGCCCCGCGGAAGAAGCCCTGCGCGATGCGGTGGAATGGTTTCAGCAACACGGGTATCTCCGAAAGACCCGCAAGGTGAGCTAGCCTATGTGCGGTGAACTCGGTTTCGCTTCGCTCCGCAACTGAAACAATGGAGTGCTGTTTAATCGAGTCCCAACAATTTCACTGAAGGTTGTTTACGAAGCAAAACTTTCTCCTCTACTCTTTTCGGGATTATGTAAGAGATGCGGGATTCACTCGACAAAATCCTGGTACTGCTTTGCGATTGTTCTTAATTATGTTACCGTCTCTTCGGCACGCCCATCATCAGGGGAAGGCTATGGAAGTCATACTCGCCCAACCTCGTGGATTCTGTGCAGGGGTGGTACGCGCCATAAAGACCGTAGAACGCGCGCTCCAACTCTATGGCGCACCCGTTTATGTGCTGCACGAAATTGTCCACAATCGACATGTGGTGGAGAATTTACGAGAATGTGGTGCCTGTTTTGTGGAAAACCTCGATGAGGTGCCACTCGGGGCTGTGACCATTTTCAGTGCCCATGGTGTTGCCACCTCGGTGGTCAAGCAGGCGGGTGAACGCAAGCTGAAGGCCATTGACGCCACCTGCCCGCTGGTCACCAAGGTGCATATGCAAGCCCAGCGTTATAGTCGACAGGGCATGGAGATTATCATTGTCGGTCATCCCGGACATCGGGAAGTGGAAGGCACCAGGGGTCGAATCAAGGGGCCGGTTCATGTGCTGTCGAGCATCGCCGAGGTTGAAACCTTAAAGGTTAAACAGCCTGATACCCTTGCTTACGTCACCCAAACGACCTTAAGCATGGATGATACCCGCCACGTTATCGATGCGCTGAAACGTTTTTTCCCCACCATCCTTGGTCCGGATTTGAGGGATATCTGCTATGCCACCCAAAGCCGACAGAACGCGGTTAGGAGATTGGCTCGCCAGGTCGACATGCTCCTGGTGGTAGGGGCTCGTTACAGTTCAAACTCCAACCGTCTCCGCGAGGTGGGCAAGCAGAACCAGCTACCAGCTTATTTGATCGAAGATGCCGAAGAGATAGATCCGACCTGGTTGACGGATACCAGGAGAATAGGTATCACCGCTGGAGCCTCAACTCCTGAGATATTGGTGCAGGGGGTCCTGGACAGATTGCGCAACTATGGTAGACTGCTAGTGCGACAGATGGATGGTAAAGAGGAAACCATGCGATTCAGCCTGCCAAAATCGCCGCTGCTTTGACAGAAACTGGTTCCAACGACCAGGAAAAAATCGAGGAGCACCCAATGCCCGTTCCTCTTGTCCAACAGTACCGTGTCACTACCTATATCCTCAAGCAGAGGCTACGGGGCAGGAAGCGTTATCCTCTTGTTTTGATGCTGGAGCCTCTCTTTCGCTGCAACCTAACCTGCACGGGTTGCGGTAAGATTGAACATTCGGAGGAAATTCTCGACAAACGTCTGAGTGTGGACGAGTGTCTCTCGGCGGTGGACGAGTGCGGTGCCCCGGTGGTTTCCATCGCCGGAGGCGAACCACTGCTTCACAAGGATGTGAAGCACATCGTTGTTGGGAGCATTCAGCGGAAAAAGTTTATCTATCTCTGCACCAATGCTTTGCTGCTCAAAAAGCATCTGGAGGACTACACGCCATCCCCTTATCTTACCTTCTCGATTCACTTGGACGGTAAACGTGAGCGGCACGATGCTCTCGTTGGCCGGCAAGGTGTATTTGATGTGGCGGTGGATGCCATACAACATGCGCGCAAGAAAGGTTTCCGGGTAACCATAAATTCCACCCTTTACGAGGGAGTGACAGCACAGGAAGCCGCCGAGTTCTTTGATTTTGCCATGGGTCTTGGAATAGAAGGTATCACCATTGCACCCGGTTTCAATTACGAGCGTGCCTCTCAGCAGGAAGTATTCTTGCAACGGGCTACCAGTAAGCATCTGTTCCGTGATATTTTCAAAATCGGCAGGGGACGCAAGTGGCGATTTAACCACACGAATCTGTACCTTGACTTTCTAGCCGGCAACCAAACCTACCAGTGCACTCCCTGGGGTAATCCGACCCGTAACGTCTTCGGCTGGCAGAGGCCCTGCTATCTTTTGGAAGATGGGAGCCATGCTGCGAGTTTCAATGAACTCATGGAGGAGACAGACTGGGACAGCTACGGTGCGGGGCGCCACCCCAAATGCGCACACTGCATGCTCCATAGTGGATTTGAGCCGAGTGCAGTGAACGATATGCTCACACATCCCCTGAAAGCGCTATGGCTGTATTTGCGCGGCCCGCGGACCGATGGCCCCATGGTGGTAGATCTGTCCACGGAGGGCGCAGAACCCGCACCTGAACCATGCGATGACAGCAAAGTTAAATACCCGGCAGGAAGCTAGACAATTGGGGATTGTAGATTGCAGATTGTAGATTGAAGGCACATGAAATATACACAACGCCTAGTAACTTAGCACCACCTAAGCACTTGAGGGCTGGGATTTCCCTCCGCTTACGCCCGGTCTGCCGTCTTTGCTAAGCGGAGAGCCCGGTAACCGGAGATTATGGCAGCCCGAGCTGCGGATATTGTCAGCCCCTGCCTGTATGGTACAGGGAACCAGATCCAAGGTAGCTGGCGAAGGCTGACAATATACGCCGCTTCGGGAATATCCCAGCCCTCAAGTGCCAACTATGCGGAGTTACATGAACAGGCGTATTATACAATGCATTAAATTCCGAATTCCGAAATGGTCATTACTCCACTACTTCAAAGGCGCTGAACTTGGCATGCTTACCAGCATTGATCTGAACTGGTTTAACT
The DNA here is from genome assembly GCA_964346905.1 of uncultured Desulfobacteraceae bacterium. Lineage (GTDB taxonomy): Bacteria > Desulfobacterota > Syntrophobacteria > BM002 > BM002 > BM002. The sequence continues at coordinate 14,926 of CAYFXH010000093.1, forward strand.
TGTTGAACATGGTTGCAAGACAAACTCTTCACTCCAGATACCGACAAAGATGGCTTCAGATCGTTTTGGTATCCATTGTGGTGCTGTCATCACTGGTGCCGGTATCAATAGCGGTAACGGACGCTGCGACGCAGGTGGTGGAGAATCTTCACGCAGAGCTACTGGCAGTCATGAAACAGGCGGACGAGCTTGGGTATGAAGGCCGTTACCAACGGCTTACCGCGGTGATAACAACCAGTTATGACTTTCCATACGTTGCCAAGATAGCGGTGGGCAGATACTGGAGAAAATTCAGTGCAGATCAGAAGTCACAATTCATTGGAACCTTTACCAAATTAAGCATTGCCACGTATGCCAAGAGGTTCGACGGTTATTCCGGGGAACGGTTCAAGACGATCTCAAACGAGGAACTCCGAAAAGGCCGCATTGTTGTAAAGACAATACTCATTAAATCCAATGGCGAAGAGATCGAGTTGGACTACATTCTGCATCAGCGCGACAATCAATGGCGGATCATTAACGTCGTCGCCGAAGGAGTCAGCGATCTCTCCTTGAAAAGGGCAGATTATACCTCGTATCTCAAGACACAGGGATTCGACGGCCTCCTGCGCAAACTGAAAGAAAAAATTCAACAATACGCAGGCTAACCCTCCTGTCAACCTGAATGGCCGGTTGAGTGTGTCGTGAGTGCACCGTTTTGTTTGCAGCTCTGTTCGTCATGAAGAGCTGGAGCCCCATCCCTGCCTACTGTGTCTTGTAAGCCCTGCCCTTCCACTGCGAGCCCTTGCCCAGCCAATACCGTATTGCTGATGTCCAGGTCATTGCCAGGTAGAGGGTACCAATCAGGGGCATGGCCAAAGCCCACCACCTTGACATCTGGTAGAACGTGAGCGTCGGCAGATAGCTTATAATCATGCCGCTAAGAGCGACACCACAGAGAATTGTAGCCATGGCGGTGGGCAGGAAAAGACCAATCACTGGCACCAAAAAACTCACCACCATCACAGCCGTGCACAGAATCAACAGCAGGCTAGAATAGTGGAGCTGGGTAAAACCGGTCCGCGCCACCGTGTTCCAGATAGCCCCGAGGCCATCGTAGGGTCGAAGGCTCTTTACCGAATGGCTAAGGCCCATCCAGGTCTTATTCCCCAATGATTTGACTCGCCGCGCCAGCGCGCAATCATCGATCAATTCACCCCGCAGTGCGCTGAATCCGCCTATCTCCTCGAGAAGTCGGGTTTCCAGAAGGATGCAGCCCCCGGCTGCGGCCGCAACTTTGGAGGACAGGGAGTTGGACAAGTGGAAGGGATAAAGTAGTTTGAAGAAATATACAAAGGCTGGCATCAACAGCCTCTCCCAGAAGGTTTGCATGCGTAATACTGCCATGAGTGAAATCATTGCAACGTTTTTTGCCTTCATTGCTCTTCTAAGCTCTCCGATGATACCCGGTTGAAGCTCAATGTCGGCATCAAGCAGCAGGGTGATGGGTGTCCTGATGTGGCTGCGCCCCTGTTCAAGAGCCCAGAGTTTGCCAGTCCAGCCAGAAGGTGGGGGTTTTCCCGAAAGGATGAGGAGATTTTCGCCCGACACCTTGCGCGCAACCTGGGCTGTTCCATCGGTTGACTGGTCATCGACAACAATGATATGGAGACCACGCCCTTGAGCATGTACCGACGGCAAGGTGGTCTGTATCATCTCCGCTTCATTGCGTGCAGGTATGAGAACAGTGATCTCACTCAGATCCTCTGCGGGAAAAGCTTGCACAACATCCAAGAACTCACTGGTACGCCAAGGCCGCCAGGGTAGAAGCAGGATGGTTAACCAGATGGCGGCTCCGGCTAAGGCGAAAAGATTCCAGATGAATTCCATGTGAGCAATCTTCCGCAGTCGGTTACACAGAGAGGCAGTGCGCAATAGCTGACTCAATGTCACACAGGTTTATGAGCGGGTGCACGACAGAAAACTATATGCTATATTGGGTGGCTCCTGTCAAAGGTAGAATGAACAGTCCATCGCTTAGACCTTGTCAGTTATGACGAAACGACAACCCTTGTACTTTGGAGTTGCAATAGCTATATTCTGAAGACTGAAGGGCTTTCAAGCCCCGCCATTGCGGTATTTTTTGCAGTCTATGTGAGCGTGAGTACGGCGCCCTGATAAGGTTGAGTAAACAATAAAAGGACCTGACCTTGCTGTACCCCCGGAGTGGGCTCGGACCTGCTATTATTGTAGGGGGATTCTGGAGTACTGGAGTAGTGTTTATTTCAGATTAAAGATTTGAGATTGGAGAATTTTATGAATTGCAGGTTTCATTTCGCTTCAATCTGAAATCTGAGATCTAGAATCTAAAATCTTTAACTACTTCCGGCTACGCTCTTTGAGCCGTAGTTCCAACGGACATGGCTTTGAAAGTTGAACACACCAAACCTGGAGATGGACATGTATCCTAACGTTCTTTGTCGAGTCATAGTTCTCTGGTTGTTGATCTTTGGCCTAGCTTGTCCTAGCCTGGCAGGAGAGCCCACTGGTAAAATAAAACTGACAACCGATAAGATGATTTCCATCCTCAATGATCCTGCTCTCAAGGACCCGGCCAAGGCCGAAGAGAGGAGGAAGTTGATCCGGCGCGCCGCTGATGAGCGCTTTGATTGGAGCGAGATGGCGCGTCGCTCCCTGGCGAGGCACTGGGGGCAGCGAACTGACGAAGAAAAGAAAGAGTTTGTCCCACTCTTCAGCGATCTACTCGAGCGAACCTACATGAGGAGAATCGAGAATTATTCAGGAGACAAGGTCGCATATGAAGGAGAGAAAGTACAGGGAAACTACAGCATCGTCAAGGTAAGGGTCTTTACCTCCAAACAAGTCGAGATCCCCGTAGTATACCGGCTCAGGAAAAAAGATTCCGATTGGTTGATCTATGACGTTACCATTGAGGGGGTAAGCCTGGTCAAGAATTACCGACAACAATTCGACAGCCTCATCCTGAGCTCTTCCTACCAGGGGCTCGTGGAGAAGCTAAAGGAGAAAGTCGCCAAGAACTAAAAAAACCCACACCCGCGAGGGAGTGGGTTTATAGTGCTATTCTGTTACCTTACAGGAAAAGGCAGCTTAATACATACCGCCCATATCGCCGCCCATGCCGCCACCCATGCCGCCGCCGGGCATCGCTGGCATCTGTTCTTTCTCTTCGGGCTTCTCGGCCACGGTGGCCTCGGTGGTCAGAAGCAGTGACGCCACACTGGAGGCGTTCTGCAGGGCAAA
>CAYFXH010000094.1:0-11195 GCA_964346905.1 uncultured Desulfobacteraceae bacterium
CCGGCCCGTAAGGGCCTACGCCCCGGAGGGAACGACAGAAGAGACACCAGAAAAACATGCTCATCTGCGAATCAACATAAACCAGTACTAGACCTCAGTTCACAAACATCAACCATTCACTGTTGGGGAAACTCCTGGCTTCCATAAGATTACTCGGGGAATAAGGATTGGCTTGAATGGGAGTATTTCTCGCACTAGGAGGGGATGTTGTTGCATGTGTATAATAGCGAGGACGAAAGAATTGTGCTACTAGCAACATCCCACCATCTCACCAAGGAGGATGATCATGAGCCAAAGAGCAACAGAGTTGGCCGAACGGTTCGCATCATTCAACAGTGAAGTTATCGCCTTTGTCGAAAACTGCTCCGACGCCGACTGGCGAAAGGTATGTTCAGATGAACAATGGACAGTTGGTGTGGCGGCACGCCATATCGCCGCAGGCCATTATAGCGCGCTGGATTTTGTCAAAATGATCGTAGCCGGCGAAACCCTACCAAACCTCAGTATGGACGCAATGGATCAGATGAACGCGCAGCATGCAGAAGAACACGCCCATTGCACCAAAACCGAGGTGCTCGATTTGCTGCACGAAAACGGCTCAGCCTTTGCCAGCTATGTAGCAGGCCTATCTGACGTGGACCTCGACCGCACTGGACACCTTTCTGTGATTGGGGGCGATATCAGCACCCAAAAATTCATCGAAATGGTCATTTTTGCTTCGGCAGGCGAACACCTTGCCAGCATGAGATCCATCACCGGAGCATGAGCAGCAGGGTTTCAAAACCAGGAACCTACTGCTAGCTCCCTTATCCTCTATGTTCTATGTGCTTTCCTTACGTGTTTGCGTACCGGCTTTGGTTGTCGCGCCCACTAGCGCATGTGTCTCGGTTCGGTGGGTGGTGACAATGCCGGCAATACAGATCAGGAAGGCGCCGACCCAGGTAGTGGATTCGAGAGCTTCGCCCCAGAATATCCAGCCAAGGAAGGTGGCAAATACCACATTGCCGTAGGTGAATGGACCAACCTGTGCTGCCGGTGCCAGACTGTATCCTTTTGTGAGCAGGAATTGTCCGACAGCGGCCAGCAGGCCGATGAGGATAAGTAACCCCCATATCTCCGGCTGCGGTGACTGCCATGACCAGAACAGAGGCACAGCGGAAACCAACGTACCAAACACGGTGAAATAGAAAACGATCCGGATGGTGGGCTCTGAACCGGACATCCGCCGAATGCTCACCATAGCCAAGGCGCCAAGCATGCCTGCCCCGAGCCCAATGAATGCGATTGGCTGAAATATCCCCATACCAGGCTTGAGAATCAGGATAATGCCGCCGAATCCGAGAACGATTGCCCCCCGCACCCTCTGTGCTACCGGCTCACGTATCCAAGCATATGCAATGAGCGGAATGAACAGTGGGGCGGTAGCCATAAGGAGAAAGGCCTCAGAGAGATGCAGGTGAGCGATTGCATAGAAGAAGCAATACATTCCCCCGAGCCCTGCCATGCTGCGCAGCAAGTGGAGTTGCAAGTAGGTTGTTTTGACTCCTCCTGGTGGACGGCTGTACCACATCCACGGTAAGATGAAGACAAGAGCGCAGAGGTTACGAAAAAAGACCACCATTTCATTTGTGAGCGTCGATGAGACAACCTTGACAAGTGCTCCCAACACTGCAAAGGTGAATGAGGCACTCAGCACGCAGAGAGCACCTGCCACCGGCTGATTACGATAACTGGCTTGTTGGCTCATGGGATTCACGTGAGGTACGGGGTGGCATTGTTTGACATTCCTCAATAGCAGACACAACAGAGACAGACAAGTAAATTAACGATGAAGCCCAGATGCAGATGGGCGGGTACAGACCCGCTCTATGTTGCCTATCATGATACCGAGTGGGGCATTCCGGTGCATGATGATCGGATACTTTTCGAGTTTCTTATTTTGGAAACCGCCCAGGCAGGATTAAGCTGGCTGACCATTTTAAAAAAGCGGCAGGAATATAGAAAGGCTTTTGCTAACTTTGATCCACAAAAAGTGGCAAGATATGATTCAAAAAAAATCAAGCAGCTTCTCTCAAACGAAGGCATCGTGCGAAACAAACGCAAGATCGAGGCAACAGTTCAAAACGGAAAAGCCTTTCTGGCTGTTCAGCAAGAATTCGGCAGCTTTGCTTCCTACGTCTGGGAGTTCGTAGGCGGTAAACCAATAAAGAATGCGTGGAAGAACGAGGGCCAGATCCCAGCAAAAACGAAAGAGTCGATCATCTTGAGCGATGATTTGAAAAGAAGAGGGTTTACCTTCGTGGGACCGACAATCTGTTATGCATTTATGCAGGCTGTGGGCATGGTAAATGACCATACAATTGATTGTTTTCGATATGATGAGGTCTGAGTGTTAGCATTGGGGAAATAAAGAAGCTTCCCACGTACATCCACCGCCCGGCCATTCTAACGAGGAGTTCCCCCCAAAATGGATGGTTGAAGTTTCTGAACTGAGGTCTCCTAATTGGGTTATGCTGATTTGCAGAAGAAACACCACGAAAGGCCAAAAGGGGGGGCTGTGAAACAATGAGCACCTGAGTTTTTTGAGTGAACTCCTGGCCATTCTTACTGTTTGACAAAACTCGCTAATTATATTATTCAAATAATAGTTGTTTGTACTAGATTTCCCCTAGTGGGAGTCAAACCGCTTGGATCCAAGGTGCTGGACTGAGACGGGAAGGCTTTTTCCACTGCGAGGCATGTTTAAGATAGCCCTCTCGACTTGGTTGAGAGGGCTTTTTTTCCTGCTTACTTGGGCTTTTTCGGGACCCATCTGCCTTTCCCCTTCAGGTCTCCAGTCTGGCATCTCATTAAATAGTGGCCATCCGGAAACCATGTTTCTGGATGGCATTTTGAGGAGTCCCGCAAATGGCGGGACGACGAAGAATCTCATAGTGAAACCCTGTCTTTCTTAATCTTTTTGTGAGGTAACTCTGATGCAACAACTGAAACCGAAAACCCAAGTAAAACCAGGAAAACTCGCAATTCAGGAAAAAATCGACACAATCCTGGAAGAGAACCACCGTTTGCTGCAAACCCTGAGTGATGAAGCTGTGCAGGATTTTATCAGGAGGATTGAGGAGGCCAATGCCATTTTTTTCTCGGCTCAGGGGAGATCGGGCTATGTACTCCGTTGCTTTTGCATGCGCTTAATGCATCTTGGCTACCGGGTATACTTTTGTGGTGAAACGATTACCCCTTCCATTAGCGCAGGCGACATGGTTGTGGTCCTGAGCGGCTCTGGGGAAACCGATTCCACTTTTGCAGCAGTGCAGCTCGCCAAAAAACGGTCCGTTACCACCGTTGGCATCCTGGGAAATCTGAACAGTAGAATCGCTTCACTGGTAGACCATACTGTGTATCTGCCTGGCACCACCAAACTGCGCCGCGATGGTGAACCTGACTCCCCCCAGATAGCTGGCTCCCTGTTTGAGCAGGCTGCCTTCATTTTCCTGGAGGCGGTGGTTCTCACCCTCAGCCAGGAACGAGTTGAAACGCTTGCTAGTGGTTTAGGACTGCATGCGGTCATCGAATAACAAAGGAGAGAATGTGAAGCCAATCTTACAACTAGCTCTGGATTTTGTTGATCTGCCGCGCGCCCTGAAAAACGCGCAAGCCGGGGTAGCCGGTGGGGTCGACTGGCTTGAGGCAGGCACACCCCTCATTAAGAGCGAGGGGCTCCATGCTATTCGGGAGCTGCGCAAGCTGTTTCCGCAAACCACCATTGTGGCGGATATGAAAATCATGGACACCGGCCGGGTGGAGGTTGAAACCGCCGCAAAGGCTGGTGCCAATATCGTCGATGTGCTCGGTGCAGCCAGCGATGCCACCATCCAGGAGTGCATTCAGGCGGGCAAAAACTATGGCGCCAAGATCGTGGTGGATATGATCGCGGTGGATGATGTACTGTCCAGGGCGCAGTTCGTGGAGAAACTAGGCGCAGACTATGTGACCATCCATTGCGCCGTGGATGAACAGATGCAAGCGAAGGATCCCTTTGAGATCTTGCGGCAGGTGAGCCAGACACTGACGATTCCGGTGGGAGTGGCCGGCGGCATCAACTCTGAAACCGCCGCCGAGGCTGTGGCGGCCGGCGCCTCCATTGTCATTGTTGGTGGTGCCATAAACAAAGCTCTGGATCCTGAACAGGCAGCCAGTGATATCCGCCAGGGACTGGATACGGGCACCAGCATCAGCACCACCCTCTTTAAGAGGGGAGGCGAGGCTCAGATTCGCGAGATTCTGGAACAGGTGTCTGCGGCCAATCTTTCCGATGCCCTACACCGAGGTGGAGTCCTGCAGGGTATTCGGCCACTTTTCCCCGGCATCCAGATGGTAGGTCGGGCGCTTACCGTAAGAACCTATCCGGGCGATTGGGCCAAACCGGTTCAGGCCATTGACGTAGCCGAACCGGGTGACGTGATCGTCATAGATGTCGGCGGAGTGGGTCCTGCCATCTGGGGCGAGCTGGCCACCCATTCGGCCGTGCGCAAGGGCTTGGCTGGGGTAGTCATCGACGGCGCCTTGCGAGACAGCGACGAGATCGTAGCCTTGAAATTTCCCGCCTTCAGCAGACTGGTCATGCCCAACGCTGGTGAGCCCAAAGGGTTCGGAGAGATCGGGGTGCCGGTCACGGTGGGCGATATGCGGGTGGAGACCGGAGACTGGCTTCTGGGTGATGGGGATGGCGTGGTCGTCTTGCCCCGAGCCATGGCGGTGGAATACGCTAATAGGGGCATGGATGTCCTGGAGAAGGAAAATCGCATCCGGGAAGAGATCAAAGAGGGGAGCACCTTGAGTAAGGTGACCGAACTGCTGCGCTGGGAAAAGAAGTAAAGAATCCGGATCATAAGGACCCGGCTTTGGGCTATACCATAAGGGAAGGGCTCAAGGCCTAAGGCACAGGGCACAAGGCCAATTCATAGAATTCAGTAGCCAGTAGTTGAGAAAAACTCGGTTTTGCTTTCTCCTGAATTCTGGATTCTGACTCCTAGGTCACTACGCCTTATATTCTTACGCTGTGCGCCATGCTCTCTGCCATTTGACCTGTCCCTAAGGACCAGGTTTTCGCTGTTGAATACCTAAACGGATACCTTGGACATGATTATTACGGTAATCGGGCCGGGGGCCATCGGTTGCTTACTCGCTGCTTACCTGGCCAGGGCCGGAGAAGAGGTCTCCCTTTTAGATCATCGGCCCGAGCGCGCCGCTCTGCTTCAGGACAGAGGCATTACCGTTGCTGGAGAAAGAGGTCAGTTCCACATTCCTATCAAGGTGGCGGCGGACCCCACTGAGACCAGCTCTGCAGAAGTACTGATACTTTGCGTCAAGGCCAACGATACCGCTGTTGCCGCTGCTACGCTCAAGGACGATATTTCTCCCGAAAGTCATCTGCTGACCCTGCAAAACGGCTTGGGCAATGTTGAGACGCTCAGTGAATTTTTCGGCAGCCATCGGATTTTTGCCGGAGTTACCTCCCATGGCGCCACCTTGCTGGAGCCCGGTCACGTGCGCCACGCCGGCTACGGTGAGATATGGATGGGAGGGGCAGATGGGCCCGGCTCCAGTCAGGCGAGCACGGAAAAACTCCAAAACCTGGCAGCCACGCTAAACCGGGCGGGATTACAGGCCCAAGTGGTTGGTGATATCCAATCTATTCTCTGGCGCAAGTTGGTGGTGAATGTCGGTATCAACGCCCTTACTGCCATTCTCGGGGTGCCCAATGGCGCGCTACTCACAATCCCAGAATGCCAGAATGTCATGGATGGTGCCGTAGAGGAAGCTGTTCAGGTAGCGCGCGGTTGCGGGATCCACCTGGACGTGTCGGAGGAGATCGAGAGGGTCCGGGCCGTGTGCCGCACCACCGCTACCAACATCTCCTCCATGCTACAGGATGTAAAACGCAAGAAAAAGACAGAAATTGATCAGATCAACGGTGCCGTGGTGCGAACGGCCGCCCGGCTTGGAATGGCTTCCCCGGTCAATGAAGTGCTCACCGCCCTAGTCCGGGGTCTCGAGGCAGGCTACACTGTGGAAGGGGTCAATCTGTAGCACTGCTCCGATCACGTCACCCAGTTCGGCCGCTCTGCTAGCCAGGCCTTGGCAGTCTCGGGCAGCCACTGCTCGAGTCCTCTGGCCAGGTAAAAGCGTGGATGAAGAAGATCGTCATCCGCTGTGATCAGGCCATCAGCAAGAGCAATCTCCGCCAGAGCTGTCTGGGGGTAAATGCGAATACCCACGGTTACCTTCATTACCTCCAAGTTAAGGGAATCGGCAAAAACCAAACTCTCTTCCACTGACTCCTTTGTTTCACCGGGGCCTCCCAGCAGGAGAAACCCCATTCGGTGGATGGAGTAGTCTTGGAGTATCTGCGAGATTCGCCGCACCTCTTGGGGATTGAACCGCTTGTTCATGGCCAGCAGGACTGGCTCGCAACCACTCTCAAACCCCAAGGCTACCTCCGTACAACCAGCCCTCGCCATCCACTTCACCAGGTCTTCGTCAACCTTCCAGGGATAGAGGATGCAGCGCCAGGCGATATCAAGCTTTGCCGCCACAAGCCGGTGACAAAGCTCTCTGGCATAAGAAACAGGGATGTTGAAGATGTTGTCGACGAAAAAGAAACGACGAAAGCCCTTCTCAACCAGGTTGGCGATATCCTCGACCACGAGAGCCACCGTCCGCTTCCGTATGACTTTCCCCTCTATCGTTGCGGTTGAGCAGTAGGTGCAGTTCAATGGACATCCGCGTCTGGTCTGATACGGTAGCCAAAACTCCTGATCCTCCGGAACAGATGAAGAGGACCAGAGGTGGTCTTCCGCAGTGGGAAGTGCATCCAGATGTTTCGCAAATCTTCTCTTGGCTTGGAGGCCGCGACCTGGGAGATAAAGGCCGGGAGTCGCTGAAAGGTCAGCTCCTCTCTGGATCCTCTCCAGCAGAATGGGGAATGCCTCCTCCCCTTCTCCCTGGATCCCCATATCGGCTCCCAGATATGCTAAACCGCTCTCCGGATATATACTGTAGCCAGCTCCCCCCAAAACAATGGGAACATCGACAATACTTCGACAGCTCGCCACAACGCTCTTGACCTGTTTCAAGAGCAACGTGGGTTTTTCCATATTCTGGTCATCGATGTTTCGAACGGAAATACCAATGAGATCGGGGGAGAACCCCTCGATAGCTCCCTTGATAACTGCCTGGACATCCTCTTGGGTCATAAGATCCAGGAATGCCACCTCATGGCCGGCTCTTCGCGTCGCCATTGCAACGGAACTCAAGCCCAATGGAAGAGTGGGCATGTTGATCTGTTCAGTATTGGCTGATATCAGGAGAACTTTCATGGGTTGGATACCAAGATGGGGATCGGGTCTTGCTTATCTACGTACTTCTGTAAGGAACATCTACAGTTTTCCAACTACGGTAAAGTCATCCTTACCAGGAGTTTCTTCCGTAATAGTTTCACGGAACTCTTCAACAGCAGTGGCAATTACTTTTTCCAGCAATTTTTGTGGCTCTCGATGACCGTGAGTAATGGTGTGAAACAACTTACCGAGCAAGCCAGCATAGAGCTGATAGGGAGATGTAAATTTTTTTGCCGCTCTTGCACCGGTCATGATCTGAAGATCACCCGCAGCGTCCTTGGCACAACAGGCAACGAGATAGCCTTCTGCTTCCTCGTTATCCACCTTTTTGGCCATAGATCTAATCAATTCTTCCATTGCGTTCTCCTGGCCGATTTTTTTGGCTGCCCTTCCACCGTATGGGACATACCGCACTCGGCCATTTTTTGTCTTCGGTTGCTGATGCCGTAATTATACTTTTCTCTATCTCACAAATGTAGCAGACTTCCTGGATTTCCTCACCTTTAAAATCACGGGTGTTTTTCTCTGAATCCCATGGAATATAGCTAAGCTGTCTGCAAAATTCTTCTTAAACCATTTTCCCAAGGGGCTCCACGGCTGCACCACCAAGCATTGGGCCCATATGGATTCAGGATCAATCCCACCCTCAGCAGTTTTTGCGGTGGTCACCAAGAGAAATGTTCTCACCCATCCCTGCTCAGAGCATACACCGCACCTTGCAACATTGTTACTGGGCGAAGGCAGCGGTTGAGCAACTGTTACTGCACGCACTTCATCTTGCCAGTGAGGAGCGACAGCGGCCTCTCTGTTCATGCGGTTGTCTCCGCTTTGGTGGGTGGAGAGTGGACTACTCGTCCTTGTTCGGAGCTCTCAGCCTGAATTTGAAGATCAGCACGAATGCTATGACAAGGATGGCAATCAGCCCACCACCTCTTATCTGATCCAAACTGGCATAGCGAGAGACGTATCGATAAAACAAGGTTCTGGGGTCCTTGAGTAATCCGGCTCGAATATCGGCAAGAGCCTGTTTTTCTCGACCAAGCTTGCGGTAGACCTTAGCCCTGGTGTAATAGGCGTCGGCTACCAGCCGAGGGTTGCCTCCCAATTGGATTACCTTGGTGGAATCGCCAATGGCCTCCTTGTCGTCACTATTTCGTCGGTGGGCCTCTGCCCGGTAGCAGAGGGCGCTGATCAGGTTAGGGTCAATCGTCAAGGCGTGGGTGAAGGTGGCTATGGCCGCATCATAGGTTCCTCTGTACAGGTAGCTCATGCCGAGCATCCGGTAACCTTCTGCTTGATCAGGCTTGAGTCGCGTGTAGTGTTCGAAGTCCTGGATAGCGTTGTCGTATTTTTCCTTGTAGTAATAAAGCATTCCTCGTTTTTCATAGGCGGATGCCAGGTTAGAATCCAGCTCAAGGGCTTTGCTGAAGTACTGGATCTTCTTCTTGACCGACGAGCTCTGCAGCGCAAGGTTGAAGTACTCCATGGCATCCTCAGCCTGCACTGGGATGGCGCCAAGCCAAATGAGTGTTAGTAAGCAGACAAGGAGTCTCTTCATTACGGTATGTCCTTGATTTTCACCCGAGCAGGTGAAAAAATAAGGCTGATTCCGACCTAGTACATACTACCCCACAACTGAGCAGCAGACAGTATCGAAACTGCGTAGTCCTCGTAGACCGCCCAACTCGCGGTGGACAGCTCCGCGTTCCTGGCATGATTCCTGCTTCGATAATGACACGTAATCACTCCTACAATGTGGCGCCTTCAGCTATTCTGCTCGGGTCCAGCCAAGCGGATAAGCGAGGGGGAGCAGATAGAGGGAATAGCTATGCGCAAAGAAGAAAAGGCTTTCCTTGTGGTAATGAGCATCGCAATTGGGGCTATGAGCTCCTCCGTATCTATTGTCGTTGGGTATCTTTCACTGGTGCACGCGTTACTTGTGGGTTTTGCCATAGCATTGCTTTACCCCACCTTCATAATCGCCATGGTAAGATTCTCTCTGGCGCTGAAATCATGGGCGTACCAGGAAAAGTCCGATAATTGGATCGCCAGCGGTCGGGAGACAGTACGCGCATATCTCTTTATTCTGTTTCCAATAGTTTTGCCTGTTCTCACCATGTTCTATGTGTCGTATGGAATCGTTAACCGAATCTTTGGGTACAAGACTGTGTAAACTGTTGTCTCGTGATCTAATCTCACTGAAATACTGTCCCGGCCTCGACCTGGTCATGCCTGAGATCTGATCCTCCCACATCTCGGCCAGCCATCTGAGATAGCCGCGGAGGCCGTCTAAATGAACCACAATCCTGGTTTACAGCGAAAGCGTCGGGTGGGCACTGCCCACCGAAAGCGATTAATTATAGATCAAAGATCAGAAATGACAAGCAATTAAGAGCGAACCACCCCATGTTTTGCGTGTCCCGAGCTTGCCCAAGGAGTCAAAGGATGCGGGACGGGAATGAGGAGTGCAATAAATGTTGATCATCTCCGACAGTTTGTTCAGAATGAGCAGAATCTGAGGCTTGTGCGGGGTTTGCTGAGAAGAGATGTACCTAACGTCATTTATCCATCGAAACGATCTATTCAACATTGCGGAGCGTTGGCTTCTGGGTCGGCTGGAGCCGGACGATGGCTTGCGTATCACTCGAATCCTCATCTGTGACGGCTTCGTTTTGGGTCAGACCCTTGAGGCTGTGACCAAAATTTTGTTGGAAATGGTCCACGGGCAGCTTTTCCAGGAGGAGCATATTCAGGTTAAGGGCCAGCTACGTGATGCCATCTGCCGCAGCGCCCAGGACGGCAACCTTCGTGTACGAGAACTGGTTCGTCTGTACCAAACAAATCCAGAGTTTTTTTACCGAGAAGCACCCATCAACGGGGTCCTTTGTTTGGACCAGCAGAAACGGCTACTGGGCCTCTACAGAATAAAACGTCCAAGAAGGATAGCCGAAAAAGCCAATCGCTACGTGGCCAATTGGATTTTCACCATGGTGCAAGAACGGGCCAGGGAGTTGGCGATGGAAAGGGCGAGAAAACAGAACGTGCCTTTGGAGGACCTTATCACTCCAAAAAAGCAAATGGACCTCGAGTTTATCAATGCAGAGAGGGACATTGCCCAGAGATTCAGAGATAACAACATGCACCTTGATAAAGCGGCTCTCAGAATCCATGATGTTGGCGGTATAAAAATCGTTGCAACAGCTGAGAAGCTGTCTCAGCTGACGGCAACACTGACTGAGCATCCGCGAATGAGAATTATTGACCAGGAGAATTTTTCCGGCAATTACCAGGCCACCAGCCTAATTATCGAAGTGTATTGGGATAGAGAGCAGATCTGCCGCGGTTACACGGATCACCGTGCCTGGAAGAAATACCTCCATCGTGGTATTCCAGAAACAGAGCTGCAAAAGGGGTTGGAGCCGTTATTGGAAGGTGCAGAGCCAACCCTCAAAATAGAGTTGATCCTCTCCACGTTCCCCGACATGGTGGAATCAGAACTGGGAAACAGCCTTCATGAGGAGAGAATAGTAACGCAGCGAGATAACAAGGCTTACAAGGGATACATCCCCATGAACGTTGAGTTTCTCATCGAATATCTCTTTGCCCTGGGGGCCAGCCCCCAAGTTCGTATTGACCGCTTGCCCATAAAGCTCTGGGGACGGTATCTCCCCGACACAGTCATCGACCAGATCAGAGCATTGTACGGAATGGAGGAATGTGAACTTTTTTGTTAGCTCGCCCACAGTGCCGGGTAAGTTTCTTTAACTGTGGGCTGAGATCACGCGACTGAGGAAG